>NZ_CP125946.1:2100000-2375744 GCF_030064065.1 Rothia sp. SD9660Na | reverse complement strand
CCGATTTATCACCATGTTATCCACAGGGTGGAAAACTTGTGATTTAACGAGGGGAGTACCTGTTTACAGTATGTGATTAAACCGCGCACCGCTAGCTCAAAGCCGCAGTTTTTGTAACTTACAACTTTCCCCGGTGCATCTGTGGATAACTCTCGCTAGGGTGAGCGTGCTTGCAAGCTATCCACAGGTGTGGGCAAACTCTCCCACCTACCTGTGATTAAAGACCTACCCCTAGCGGGCTTGACCTTATATCGCAACCTCTTCTAGAGTTGTTTAGTCAAAGTGTGCTAGGACTATGCTTATATCTAAGGCCTGATATCCGCCCCTTACGCGGCGGATCTAACACACGAGCAAGAAGCGTCAACCTGTTCGAAGAACTGTTGAAAGGTTGGCCCCCGTACCAACCATTTTTGGAGTAACCAAATGAGCAAGCGGACTTTCCAGCCGAATAACCGCCGCCGCGCCAAGAAGCACGGCTTCCGTCTTCGCATGCGCACCCGTGCAGGCCGCGCCATCCTCGCGAACCGTCGTTCAAAGGGCCGCGCAAGCCTCTCAGCATAAGGCTTTACATCTCCTCGCCTCGGCCTAGCCCCTTGTGTAGGCCAGCGTGATTACGCAGCCCGCCGAGAGACGACCGAAAAGACAAAGGAGACTACGTGCTGGCACAACAGCACCGGATGCGAGCTTCGGCTCAATTCTCAGCAACTACACGTTCCGGCGCCCGCTCAGGGCGTCGGAACTTAGTTCTATATACAGCCAAAACAGGCCAAGAACCAACCATCGTCGGTTTCATCGTCTCAAAAGCCGTCGGTAACGCCGTCACCCGCAATAAAACCAAGCGACGTCTTCGCGATATCATCGCATCCTTCGTTGCCAAAAACCCCACCGGCTACCAGGTGGTCGTGCGAGCCCTGCCGCCGGCAGCGTCCGCCCCCTACACCGACCTCGAAACAGACTTGACCAGCGCGCTGGCCACCACCCTCAAAAAACTCGGTGCCACCGCCCGAGAGGAGCTCTAAGCCATGGGCACCTCCCACCAGCACCCCGCCGGGGCCCCCGCAGACGAAGACGTCCTGCTCGATAACGCCCCCCACGAGTTCGTCGTGCCCACCACCATCGTTCAGGCAGCTATCACCCTGCCCCAGAACGTCCTCATCGCTTTCATCAAGGTCTACCGCGCCATCGTCTCGCCGCTCTACGGCAACGTCTGCCGGTACTATCCGAGCTGCTCAGCCTACGGGCTCGAAGCGCTCACCACCCACGGCGCCATACGCGGCCTCTCACTGACCGTCCGCCGTCTACTGCGCTGCCACCCCTGGGCCACCGGAGGCCTCGACCCGGTTCCACCCGGACGGCGCACCTTCGCCCCCGGCAGCGAACCCAAAATAATACTTCTAAACCACCCGCACCAGCACCTGAACCACTAACAGGCACTGGCTGCAGTCCACCACAACGGGCTCATATAACCTACTGAGCCAGGGAGAGAATATGAACTTCTTCGACCTAATTCTCTGGCCCTTCAAATGGGTCGTCTCGGCGATTCTCTGGGCATTCCACGAACTCTTCACCGCCATCGGCATGGACCCCTCGTCCGGCGTCACCTGGGTACTGGCCATCATCGGCCTGACCCTGGTCATGCGAACCCTTACCATCCCGCTCTTTATGAAGCAGATCAAGGCCATGCGCGGCATGCAGGAACTGCAGCCCGAACTGGCCAAGCTTCAGGCTAAGTACAAGGGCAAGACCGACCAGCTCTCCCGCCAGGCCATGGCGCAGGAGCAGATGGAACTCTACCGCAAGACCGGCTCCAACCCGCTGGCCTCCTGCATGCCTATCCTGGTACAGATGCCCATCTTCCTTGGCCTCTTCCAGGTGCTCAACGGCGTACCCACCGCAGCGGCTAACAACACCGGTATTCTGGTGCTCGACAACGCCAAGATTGAGCAGTTCAACGACGCCTACATCTTCGGCGCCCCCCTCTTCTCCACTATGCTGCGCCCCGGCGATGGTAACCACGCCGCCACCATCATCATTGCCGCCATCATGGTCGTGCTCATGAGCGCCACCCAGTTCTACATCACCAAGCAGCTCTCGGTGAAGAACATGTCGGATGCCGCCAAACAGTCCCCCATATACCGCCAGCAGCAGATCATGCTCTACGTGCTGCCCCTCATCTTCGCTATCTCGGGTATCAACTTCCCCCTGGGCGTGCTCGTCTACTGGACCGTCTCCAACTTCTGGTCACTGGGCCAGCAGTACTGGGTCATCAAGAACAACCCCACCCCCGGTTCACAGGCCGAGCGCGAGCTCAACGAGCGCCGCGCCGCCAAGGGCCTGCCCCCCGTTGGTAAGACCAAGGAACAGCACGAAGCTGAGCTCGAAGCCCAGCGTGAGCGTGCCAACCGCGGCCAGCGTGCCCAGCCTATGAGCAAGAAGCGCCAAAAGCAGCAGAACAAGAAGAAATAGCGGCAGCTACAGGAGGAACCCATGACTGAAGCCTACGAAGAAACCGCCGCAGACAGCGTCCTTGAAGACGCCGCAGAGCAGGGCTTTGAGGACGAAGGCGACATCGCCGCCGACTACCTCGAAGAACTTCTCGACATCGCAGACATCGACGGCGATATCGACATCGAGGTGCGCAACGGCCGCACCTACCTCTCGGTCGTCACCGAGGACGGCAACAACACCGAACTCGCCGCCCTCGTGGGCGAGGACGGCGAAGTGCTGGACGCCTTGCAGGAGCTCGTGCGCCTCTCTGTGCTCGCTGCTACCGGCCAGCGCACCCGCCTGATTCTGGACATCGCTGAGCACCGTGCCGGCCGCCAGAAGGCCCTCGTTGACATGGCAGAGACCGCCATTGCCCGCGTCAAAGAAACCGGTGACGAGGTACACCTGGAGCCTCTGGGCTCCTACGAGCGTAAGCTCGTGCACGACATCGTGGCAGCCCACGGCCTCTACTCAGAGTCAGAAGGCGCTGGCCCCGACCGTCATATTGTCATCATGCCGGCGGAGGGCTAAACCATGAGCGAAGCAACCACCGACCTTCCCGAACTGGCTGGCCCTACTCTGGTAGCTGCCGACCAGATCTTCGGTGACCGCCTGCCCCTGGCAGAGCGCTACGTGGAGCACCTGGCTACCAGCGGCATCGAACGCGGCCTGATTGGCCCCCGTGAGGTTCCCCGTCTCTGGGAGCGCCACGTGCTCAACTGCGCTGTGGTTGAGGAGTTCATCGAGGACGGTGCCCGCGTGGCCGATGTGGGCTCCGGTGCGGGCTTGCCCGGCCTCTGCCTGGCCATCGCTCGCCCCGACCTCAAACTGACCCTCATCGAGCCCCTGGAGCGCCGCGTCATCTGGCTAACCGAGGTTGTGGACGACCTCGGGCTGGATAACGTCGAAATCCTACGATCCCGCGCCGAGCAGGCCGTGGGGCAGGTCGAGGCTGACTACGTGACCGCCCGCGCCGTTTCTGCCCTGGTAGGCTTGCTGGACATCACCTTGCCGATTCTGCGCGGCACCGGCCAGCTACTGGCTCTCAAGGGCCGTAGCGCGGCTGACGAGATCACCAAGGCTCAGAAGAAGCTCAACAAGTACGGCGCTCGCGAAACCGAAATTCTGGTCGCTGGCGAGACCCTGCTGGAAGAGCCCACCACCGTGGTGCGAGTAAGCCTCTAGGCTTTAAACCAGGACGGCACAGCCCGGCTCCCCTGACAAGGGGAGCCGGGCTTTTTATGTGGGACCTATCGGGGGTCTCTTCTGAAAATGAACTCGTAGTCTTGAGTGGAGCCAACCGTGAAGTAGTAGTCACCAACGCGCGCAAAGCCGTAGCGGCTGTAGAGGCGCTGGGCGCCATAATTTTCAGACCAGACCCCCAGCCAGAGGGAACGGCGGGGGTACTCGCCCTCCAGCCACTCCAGGGCTGTCTCCAGCAGTCTGGTACCCAGCCCTGAGCCCTGCTGATCTGCTAAGACGTAGAGGCGTTTGAGTTCGCCGTCCTGGTCGCTGCAATCAGGGTGGGGGAGGCCAGCAGGGCCTGCCATGACGTAGCCCAGCGGGCTGCCGGCGTCCGTATCTTCTGCCAGCCAGATGGCTGTGCGGGGGTCCGCGAGATAGGTGAGGTAATTTTCGGCGGTGTATGTGGTGGAGAGGTAGTGCTCTAGGTCTTCGGACGGGTAGTAGTTGAAGGTCTGCGCATAGGTGGTGGCAGACAGGGCTGCTAGGGTCTGGGCATCGTGGGGGAGGGCTCTGCGAATGGTGATCATGATCAGTGATTATAGGGGGCGTGTAAAGTGTTTCACGTGAAACGTGGTTCTTTATCTGTAAAACAACTTAATGATGGTGTTTATTTTCAGGTGTTTCGAGAGGTGGGAGAGAACGGGTAACCTTAGATAAGCGAGACCACCACATTTACCGAGGGAGCATAGCCGGTGTCTACCATCTCCAATATCCCCGATTTTGGGCTGCCACCAGAACCTCAGGACGCCCTGGCCAAACCTGACCGAGGCTCACATGTTTCACGTGAAACACGCGAAAAATTGGAGCGCACTGACGCAGCCTCTGCCCAAAATAACCCCATCACCCAGCAGGCTCGCTCGGCCAAGCAACAGTTCGAAGAGCTAGCTAGTGAAACCCTCAGCCGCCCCCGAGAAACCCGCATCTTCACCATCTCTAACCAGAAGGGTGGGGTGGGGAAAACATCAACGGCAGTAAACCTTGCCGCGGCGCTCGCCCTCAAGGGCATGAACGTGCTGGTCATTGACAACGACCCTCAGGGTAATGCCTCGACCGCGCTGAGCATAGAACACGGGGTGGAGGTTCCCTCTACCTACGATGTGCTGATTGACGACAAACCCCTGGCTGATATCGTGCAGCCCTGCCCCGATATCGAAAACCTCTGGTGCGCTCCAGCTAATATCGATCTTGCGGGAGCCGAGATTGAGCTAGTTTCTATGGTGGCTCGAGAGACTCGTTTGAAGACCGCTGTCTCTGATTATGCTGCCGCTCGAGAAGCTGCCGGGCTGCCGCGTCTGGACTATATCTTTATCGACTGCCCACCCTCCCTGGGGCTGCTCACCATCAATGCCTTCTGCGCCGCCCAGGAGGTACTCATTCCCATTCAGTGTGAGTACTACGCCCTAGAGGGTCTGAGCCAGCTGCTCAAAAATATTGGCATGATTCAAAAGCACCTCAACTCTGAGCTACACATCAGCACTATCTTGCTCACCATGTACGACGGCCGCACCAACCTCTCATCTCAGGTAGCTGACGAAGTGCGTGAACACTTCCCTGAGCAGGTGCTTGAAACCGCTATTCCCCGGTCTGTGCGCATCTCTGAAGCTCCCAGCTACCAGCAAACCGTGATGAGCTATGACCCCGCATCACCCGGTGCCGTGGCCTACCTGAAGGCTGCTATGGAGATGGCAAAAAGAGTGTAAACACCTTTTCTACGATGTTTTAGCTGTGTTTTATGAATAAACGGCGCCTTGTGCTTGAACAGGGCGCCGTTGGTCTATGCGGGGGAACTGACTCCACTAGACTTAGGTGAGGAAAACTTTTGAGTACGGAGGTCAACGTGGCAGAGAAGAAACGCGGTCTAGGTCGTGGCTTGGGAGCTCTCATTCCTGAGAGCACTAAGACCCCGGTGGAGCAGAAAAACATCGAGTCAGTAGAGAATGAACAGCTAGATCTGGGTCTAGGTGTAGAGACTCCTGCCCCCGCCCAGAAGAGCGTTTCACGTGAAACATCAAAGAAGAAGCGGGCAGACATGGGAGCTGCCCTGCGCACCGCAACTGGTTCCCGGCGTCCTGTCGATTTCTTCTTTGGCGATGAGACTGCCGCCGCAGGCGATGGTCTGGTACCTGTGCCCGGTGCCGATTTTGCTACCCTCAACGTCACCGATATCCACCCTAACCGCAAGCAGCCCCGTACCGACTTTGATGAACACGATATGCAGGAGCTGGTGCATTCCATCAAGGAAATCGGCGTACTGCAACCGATTGTTGTGCGCCCCAGCCGGGAGGGTGGCACTGAAAAGTACGAACTTATTATGGGTGAGCGTCGCTGGCGCGCTACCCAGCGCGCGGGTCTGACCACTATTCCGGCGATTATTCGTGAGACCCAGGACGAAGACCTGTTGCGGGACGCCCTGCTGGAGAACCTGCACCGGTCGCAGCTTAACCCTATTGAAGAAGCTGCCGCCTACCAGCAGCTCTTGGAAGAGTTTGGAACCACCCAGGAACAGCTGGCCCAGCGTATCGGTCGTTCTCGCCCGCAGATTTCAAATACTATCCGCCTGCTGAAGCTGCCTGCCCTGGTGCAGCGCCGGGTTGCTGCCGGTACTATTTCGTCGGGGCACGCACGTGCTTTACTTGGGCTGAAAAAGGCTGCTGATATTGAGACTCTGGCTCAGAAGATTGTGAACGAGGGCCTGTCTGTGCGAGCTGTTGAAGAGCTCGTGTCAGCTGGTAGCTCTGCGGCTCCCGAGCGTGCTCAGAAGACCACTAAGGTGCAGGACCACTCAGAACGTCTGGATTATCTGGCTGATGCTTTGGCTGACAAACTGGATACCAACGTCAAAATTAATCTGGGAGCTCGTAAGGGCAAGATGACCATCGAGTTCGCCTCAGTGGACGACCTCAATCGAATCCTTGATGTTATTGATCCTAAGCTCAAGAAAAAGTAGGGGAGCGGTCAGTTTAGACTGGCTGGCCTGCCTGTGAGACCTGGAAGCGGTACCTGCTCGAAGCGCAGGTACCGCTTTTTTATGTTTCACGTGAAACATGGCATATGTGGGTGCCCTTGGACGGAAATCTAGGTTTTTACGGCTTGTGGAGAGGTAAAAAAGCGCTGTACGGCTTTCTGCGGGCCTTAAAGAGAGCTCACCTTGCTCGGATATCGGTTAAGTCGCGTTATGCGTTGAGAGTGGCTGCTAGAGCTTCGATTTTTCTCGTAGAGACCAAAATTCTCTCGAATTCCTTGATGCGTGCGCATACAATTGGAACTAACCTGGTCCCTTCTCATGGAGAGACTTTAGCTCATCCTACTCGCAGTAAATATTTGTGGGAGGTTTGGGAGAGGGGGCTGTCCTATACTGGGGATACCATAAGGAGGTGATAACGGTGAATTTTTTCTATGAACTTATTTCCTGGTTTGGCGTTTTTATTATTTACGGCTTACTATTTTTTGCCTTTGCGTTTATTGTGTACCGTATAGTTATTAAGGAAAAACCTAGAGTGGATAATTCTAAAAATAAACCCACGGCTTATGAGGGTGGAATATCTTCTGGTGGTAAATCAGTATTGGGTGACGGCTTGGCTCAGCCCATGGAATTATATGGTTCCTCCTTTGCTCCCGGCCGATCGGCAAGATTTGAAGCATCCCAGAAAAGCGGTCGGGAGAGCTCGTCAATTTATAACCCTGGCAAAGACCCCTTGGAATCTTAAAAGCATCTCTCCAGGGTTGAATTATAGTAAATCCTGAAATTTTTCCGTTTCACGTGAAACATCACCTGATTTTTAAGTCACCCTTTGCAGAATATATGTCATGTATGGAGGTTGATAATATGTCTAAAAAATTATTTTTTATAGCCCTCTCCTTATGGGTATTTGTTGCCTTTATTGAAGTATTCGTTTTTTCTCGTACGTTTACTTCGTGCCCAACAAATCTAGATTCAATTTATGGCCATGCTGGAGTTTCTCTTATTCCGCTGGGATATACCTGCACTTGGGATTCTTTCCCCAGGGCGTAGTGGTGAAAAGTTACCCACCTCTATCAATTCTGCTGACACCCCTAGCGCTTTTGTTATGGGGGTTTAGTCTTCTTGATAAGAAAAAGAAATGAGATTCTTGTAAAGCGAATAGATTGATATTTCAAAATATCTGTTGCGCACATGCATCATCTGTTGCGTATATGCAACAGATATTTTAGGGTGGGATATGTGGATATACCTGAACTCATCCGTGAAGCAGCCAAACAGCCTACCCAAACAGCTCGAAGAGCCGGTATAGCTCGCTCAACTTTGCTCCGCATAACCCAAGAAAAAACGGAGCCCACACCAGCGACCCTGCGCGAAATAGCACTAGCCCACGGGTATGATCTCATCTGCTCCCTCAAGCCAGCCTCAGATCCCTGGGCCGTTACTGCAGCTCGCTACCTTCTCGACCCCACCCTGCCAGAAAATCTGCCTCAAACTCGTCCGAAAGTAGCCCAATGGTTAGCCCGCTATGAACGGTGGGGAATTACCCCAACCACTCCAGAATCTCCCCTCGACCCTGAAAAAATTGCTGAAAAAATCGCTCCTTATGGAAACCTGACCCAGCGGCAGGGGGTGCGTTTCTATGCGCCAGCTCTTTCGATGTCACCAGCCGAACTTGCCTTGCGTGTAGCTTCAGCAGGAGATCAAAGCAAAGCCTCCTGGGCTCTCTCTGGTGCCCCTATTGCCTCGCACCTTTTGGGGAGGCAAACTGTTTTGGCTCCCATCGTTCTCTGGGTAGCAGAAAACCTTGAGCTAGCAGCTCAGAACCTTTCTCTAAACCTAGCTGAAGCCACAAATTTTCAACCTGCAGGAATTGTTCTAGCTCAGGCTGAAACCTATGAGCTCGAAGGAGCCACTCAAGAAGGAGGCATAAACCTCGTTTCCCCTGTCCAGGGCATACTTGACCTGCACTCTCTTAGCTTTGGAGCATTAGCCCGCCAGGTAACAAGCCAGTGGGGTGAAAACTAACTATGAGCCTCCCTCCGCGCCGCATACATTGGGGCAATGGTAACCCCTCAGGCAGCCCTCTACAGCCGCCCCAACCTGAAGGACTTTTAGCTCCCCACGATGAGCGGCACACAACAGGCCGCGTTGTTTGGAACGGCCCCATAGATACTTCCTCTATCCTGCCTAGTGAGACTGGGCGAGCTGTGGCACGTTTTAAACACAATTTGAACGAGCTGATTTGGAATACTGCAGCCTTAGAAGGAAATGCTTTCACCCTGCCAGAAGTCATTACCCTGCTCGACGGAGTAACGGTGGGCGGGAAAAGTATTGAAGATGAGGAGCAAATTTTTGCCTTGAGTGAGGGCTACAACTTCGTTGCAGAGCATGTTGAGTCCGGAACATTTGAACTAACCAGGGAGTTCTCCAATCAGGTTCATGCCCTTGTTGCCCGGCATGAAGCTATCGAGAGCGGGTTTTTTCGGGGTCAGGGAGCTGTGACCGGCGGAGGAAGTGTGCGCCTCTCTCAAGGTGGCGTCATTGACGGCGATGATCACGGGGAGAACGGGGAAAATCTTCTAGCAGACTATGCAAACCTCCTAGCTGCCTTGAGCCAGATAGAAGACCCTCGGGAGCGGGCCCTTGCCTACTTTTGCTCGACGGCTAGAGTTCAACCAGGCACTTGATACTCTCTTCACTCGCGATAATGCAACACAGCTCATACGTTTTCTCGTATCCTGCGCGCTTCGCCCCTAGTTATCAGGCGGTCAATCTGCTGAGTTTCACGTGAAACGCTCCGGCCCTCTTCTGATGTCTCTGGCAGTCATCTGTGGCCACAAACAAGCCCCTCAGTAGGAAGCTGAGGGGCTTGTCAGGGGTGTCTAGAGAAGAAGCAGAGCCTACTTAAGGAACTCCGCAAACTCCTGCTCCAGGGCAGCCTTGGGCTTAGCGCCGACGGTCTGCTTGGCAACCTCGCCGTCCTTGAAAACATAGATAGCGGGGATAGAGGTAATACCGTACTTCATTGCGGTTGCGGGGTTGTTCTCAACGTCGAGCTTGAGCACCTTGACCTTGTCACCGTACTCTTCACCGAGCTGGTCGATGATAGGGCCGACCATGCGGCAGGGGCCGCACCATTCAGCCCAGAAATCGACGATGACGGGCTTGTCTGACTTCAGAACCTCGTCAGCAAAAGTAGCGTCAGTAACCTGCTGTGCCATGATAAATAACCTTTCGTAGAGGGGTAGGGGGAGACTTAGAGGGCCTCGAGGTAGTGCTGGGCATCCAGGGCCGCGACGCAGCCTGAACCGGCTGCTGTGATGGCCTGGCGGTAGGTGGGGTCGATGACGTCGCCTGCGGCAAAGACACCCGGGATAGAGGTACGAGAAGAGCGGCCCTCAACGGCGATCGTGCCGGCTTCTGTCAGGTCCAGTTGGCCCTGCACTAGGGAGGTGCGGGGGTCTGAGCCAATAGCAACGAAGACACCCTCAACACCCAGGGTGGTTTCCTCACCGGTCTTTACATTCGACAGGGTCAGGCCGGAGACCTTCTCGCCACCGTCGATAGTCTTAACAACTGAATCCCAGATGACCTCAATCTTCTCGTGGGCCAGAGCTCGCTGAGCCATGATTTCTGAGGCGCGGAAAGAATCGCGGCGGTGAACTAGGTAAACCTTCGATGCAAAAGAGGTCAGGAAAAGGGCCTCTTCGAGGGCGGAGTCGCCGCCGCCGATAACAGCCAGCGCCTTCTCCTTGAAGAAGAAACCGTCGCAGGTAGCACACCAGGAGACGCCGTGGCCAGAGAGACGGGATTCGCCGTCCACACCCAGCTTGCGGTACTCAGAACCGGTGGAGATGATGACGGTCTTGGCCAGATGAACTGACCCGTCGGTTAGAATAACCTTCTTAACGTCACCCTCCAGCTCAACCTCGGCAACGTCCTCGTAGCGAATATCTGCGCCGAAACGCTCTGCCTGGGCGCCGATGTTGGTCATCAGCTCGGGGCCCTGAATACCGTTGATAAAGCCGGGGAAGTTCTCAACCTCGGTGGTGGTCATCAGGTCACCACCGGGGGAGATAGAAGAAGCAAAAAGGACAGGCTTGAGATTGGCCCGTGCGGTGTAAATAGCGGCGGTGTAGCCCGAGGGGCCTGAGCCCACGATGATGACGTTGTGGATGGGCTGGTCGCCGCTCTCGGTGGTGGCGTCGGGGGCAGTGGTAGTGGCCACTCCTGCCAGGTTGAGGCCGGCAGCAGCGCCGCCGAAGAGGCCGCCGAGTGCGTTGTCGGTCATTGTTCTCCTTGGTGTTGGTAGTGCGCTATAGAAAGGAACGGCGGGTGGGTGGGGTTTATTCCCAACCCACCCGCCGGCGGTGTAGCTAGTGTTTTACTTGACGGAAATTTCTGCCAGTCGCAGGCCATAGACGTAGCCCGGGACAATGGGCTGGCTCAGCTGCGGGGCGCTGGTGAACTGAACGATGATGTATTCGGTTGCGCCGTCCTGGGCGTCCTTGTCGAGCTGGACTGTGGTTTCACCGGTGGCCGCAAAGCTACCGGAGCCGATTTCGGTGGCTCCCTCGATGGAGGCTGAGTCGTTGGCGTAGACGGTGAAAGCGCCGCCTACACCCGAGACCTGGTTGATAGTGATGCTGTTGACGGTGGTTGCCTCGTCGAGCTTGGCTGAGAGGTAGAAGGAATCGGTGAGGCCGCCGAAGTTAGCAGAACCGAAGGCCAGGGAGAGCCAGGTGGTAGAGGCGTTACCGTCGGTCAGGTTACCCAGCAGGGAGTCACTTTCTGCCATCAGGGTGGGTGCGGACGGCACCGTGCGGGTAAAGGTGCCCTCAATCTTGGGGGTGGGAAGGGCAGTTTCGCTGGGGGTTGCTGAGGCGGACGCGCTCGCTGAGGCGCTTGCCGAGGCACTGGCTGACGCGGTGGCTACGGCGGTGCCGTTGGCGTCGAGTACCTGCTTTGAGGCGTCAGAATCCACCATGCCGCCGAGGCTGGCAAAGACGGCTCCGGCGCCGATAACGAGCAGCAGGACGGCCGCAATACCAACGACCCACATGCCACCGTTGCGTTCGGTGGGCTCGTCACCCTCGTAGTAGCCCTCTTCTTCGGCATCGTATTCTTCGAACTCGTCGGCGGGTTCTTCCTCTACGGTGGGGAGGTTGCGGGTGGCAGAGATGGAGGTTGCACCCGCTGCCGCTGCGGCACCTGCTGCCGCACCGGCGTCCTGACCCTGCTCAGCGGTTTTTTCCTTAGCCACCACGTAGGTATTGGGGGCGGTCATGGAACCGGTATCACCAAAGATTTCCTCCCCGAACTCTTCAGCAGAGTTGCTGCCGCCCTCGGTCAGCAGTACATCGAGTAGGGTGTCGGGGCGGGAATGGGAGGTAATCAGGTAGGTGCGCTCGCTGTGGTTGCCTAAATCGAGTACCTGCACCGTAGAACGGGAAAGTGCGCTGGAATTGCGGGCGTTGGTGACCAGAAGACGGCTGTGGTCGGGGGCAGCCACAACAATGGAGACCTTGCGGCCGAGTACCGTATCAAGGCCGTCGAGCACGGCGTCGCCGCTAGCTGTGTCGAGCAGGTGCGCGGTGACTTTGTAGCGATCTCCCAGCAGGGTGTTGAGGGGAATCTGCTGTGTCAAGTGGGGCCTCCCGTTGCGAATGGGTGAGTGATTGGTTAGGTTACTGAGTTTACCCTCTGTGGCGGGCAGCGGGGCGGCGCATACCGATTTTCGCCATAATCGGGTTCATGAGGGTGTCGAGTTCGCGCACGCGGAAGAGCATGAGCATGGCGTAGTAGGCAATCGCCATGACGACGCCGCCTGTAAGGACGGTGATGAAGGCGCTCCCTCGTGAGGCCCAGGCGAAGCCGTCAAAGGTGTAGCCACCTAGCAGGTAGAGGGCGGCGGCACCGGCTAGACCTGCGCCGATAGAAGCGAAGGAGACGCGGGCGTGGGTTGAGACGAGTTCGCGCACCCCGTAGTCGCCGAGACGGCGGGCAAGGACGCGGTGGCTCAGGTAGACCGCCAGCACGTTCTGCAGGGCGTAGGTGAGGGCTAGGCCGTAGATGATGTGCTGGGGGGCAAGGCGGGAGGCGATGAAGCCCATCGTCACGATGACGACAGCTGAGAAGAGCTGGATGTAGAAGGGGGTTTTGGCGTCTTCTTGGGAGTAGAAGACGCGGCCCATCATAAAGGCGATGGTGAGGAAGGGCCCCCCCAGGGCGATGACGGCGATGGTTTGGCCGATGACCGCGCCCGCTTGCTGGGAGCCGCCGCCGAAGATCATGCCGATGGGGCCTGCAAAGACAATGAGGGCTACTGCGCAGAAGATGGTGGCGATAGAGGCAGTGCGTAGGCCGGACGAGAGCGCGGTTGCTACCGAGGTATGGTCGTCGTCTTGGGAGGCGGCAGACATGCGGTTGAAGAGCACCGTGGCGATGGAGAGGCCAATGACGCCGTGGGGCAGGGAGTAGAGCATGGAGGAGTAATTCAGGGCCTGCACACCGGGAATCTGCACGCCCATGGCAAGGAAGTCTTCGCGGGCGCCGACCACACCGGCTGCGACCTTGGCCAGGTAGAGGAAGGCCAGGTTAGAGACGACGCCGGTGGCCAGCGTCCATCCCGCCAGGTTAGCTGCGGTACCCAGGCCGATGCCACGCCAGCCAAAGAGGGGCTTGAGCTTCAGACCCACCTTACGCAGAGGGATAAAGAGAATCAGGGCCTGCAGGGCCACACCCAGGGTCGCTGAACCGGCCAGCACCAGGGTCTGGGCGGACGTCCAGCTCTCCAGGTTGTGGAAGGGCGGGTTGGTGGTGACGTCCTGGGGGCCAAAGGCCATGATGAAAACGACTAGGGCGGCGATAGCTACCACGTTGTTGAGGACGGGGGCCCACATGTACCAGCCGAAGGCACCGCGGGCGTTCAGCACCTGGCCCAGCACCGTGTAGAGGCCGTAGAAGAAAATCTGGGGCAGGCACCAGAGGGCGAAAATCCAGCCGAAATGCTGTTGCTCGGGCGTCCATTTGCTGCCCATGACCGCAATAATGGGCCACGAGAAGAGCAGAACCACAGCGGTCACCGCGGCGATACCGCTGACCGCCAGCGTCACCAGGCGTGAGACGTAGTCGGAGCCGCCGTCATCGTGCTTAGCTGCCTTGATAATCTGCGGCACCAGCACGGCATTAAAAATACCGCCAGCCACCAGCACATAAATCAGGTTGGGCAGGGTGTTAGCGGTTTCAAAAATATCGCCCACGGTGGTTGTAGCACCGAGAGCAACAGTAATCAGGAAGGTTTTAACGAAGCCGAGAACCCTCGAAACGAGCGTACCAGCGGCCATAATTGCGCTGGATAAAGCACCGGAACGTGCCACGGGAATCCTTATCTACTCAGTCAGCTAGGAGAGCTGGTGAATGATGTACTCACGGGCAATCTCAGCGATGCGCCGCTCATTGGGGAAGGAGAGTTTACGCCCCAAATCATCGATGTTGACCCAGGCGACATCAACCGCCTCATGGTCGGGGTCGTTTTCGGTGGTTAGCTCGCCACCGGTTGCAGAGAACAAGAAATGGTGAACCGTCTTGTGCACGCGGTGCCCGGACACATTGAACCAGTAGTCAATGGACCCCAGCGAAGTAATCACATCACCAGAAATACCGGTTTCTTCTTCAATTTCACGGGCAGCCGCTGCCGCCTTGGACTCGTCCCCTTCGGGGTGGCCCTTGGGGAGGCACCATTCCAGACGCCCACCGCGGTTGATGCGGGCGATGATAGCAACGGGCAGGTTGCGGTCGTCAAAGTTGACGATGACGCCGCCTGCAGAGACCTCCTCAACCGTGGGCATGGCAGCGACGGGCGTGAAAGCCCGCCTCTTCGGTGCCCGGGGAATAGGAAAAGTCATGTCTCTACCTTAACCGATAGAGAGGGGTGATGTTTTAAAAGTTGAGGGTGTAAGTGGTAACTTGTGCGGTTTGCTGGCACGATTGAAGGGTTATGGCGTATGTTTTTGATACCTCCCTCATCCACCCGGTAGCACGTGAAGCGGGCGAGCTCTTTGCCCGTGCGGGCTTTGAATTAGCCCTGGTGGGTGGGCCCGTCCGTGACCTGTTTTTGGGGGAAACCTCGGTAGATTTGGACTTCACTACCAACGCCACCCCCGATGAAACCCTGGCTGTGGTGGACGGCTGGGCCGATGCTACCTGGGAGATTGGTAAGGAGTACGGCACCATCGGCATCCGCAAGGGGAATGAGATGGTTGAAATCACCACCTACCGTGCTGAAAAGTATGACCCTGATTCCCGTAAGCCGGTGGTCGCTTTCGGTACAGATTTGAAGGAAGACCTCTTCCGCCGCGACTTCACCATCAACTCCATGGCCCTGCGCCTGCCCTCCCTCGAACTGGTTGACCCCTTTGGGGGGCAGGAGGACCTGCGGAAGGGTATTATCCGCACCCCCGGCACCCCACAGGCGTCCTTCTCTGACGACCCGCTGCGTATGATGCGGGCCGCCCGTTTTGCCTCTCGCCTGGACATTGATCTGGCCCCCGAGGTCTTTGATGCCACGGTCGATATGGCCGACCGTATTCAGATTATTTCGGCTGAGCGCGTGCGTGATGAGCTGGTCAAGCTCATCTGCGGTGCTGCCCCCCGCCGCGGCGTTGATCTGCTCGTGGAGTCTGGGCTGGCGTCCTTTGTTCTGCCCGAAATCCCGGCGCTCAAGCTGGAGGTCGATGAGCACCACCGCCACAAGGACGTCTACCAGCACTCCCTGACCGTCATGGAGCAGGCTGCTGCCCTCGAAACCGATGCGGACGGTGCCGTTCCCGGCCCCGACTTCATCCTGCGCTTTGCCGCCCTCATGCACGATATTGGCAAGCCCGCCACCCGCAAGTTCGAGAGCAACGGGGCTGTGAGCTTCCTGCACCACGACGTGGTGGGAGCCAAGCTCACCAAGAAGCGCATGCGCGAGCTGCGCTTCGATAACGACACCATCAAGGCCGTTGCCCGCCTGGTAGAGCTCCACATGCGCTTTTACGGCTACGGGGACGCCGGCTGGTCGGACTCTGCGGTGCGCCGCTACGTGCGCGACGCCGGGGACCTGCTGGAGCGCCTGCACCGGCTAACCCGGGCGGACGTCACCACCCGCAACAAGCGCAAGGCCAACCGTATTGCGTCCGCCTACGACGACCTAGAGCGCCGTATCGCAGAACTCGCCGAGCAGGAGGAGCTGGAGGCTATCCGCCCCGACCTGGACGGCGAAGAAATCATGGCGATTCTGGGCATCAAGCCCGGCCCCCAGGTGGGACAGGCCTACAAGTTCCTGCTCAACCTGCGCCTGGACGAAGGCGCCCTGGGCAAGGAAGAAGCCACCGCCCGCCTGCTGGAGTGGAGTAAGAAGTAAAGCCAGAAAATTGAGTATAAGTGTATAGCCTTATATTTCAATATATAAGGCTATATACTTATCTTATGTTTGTTCTGACTGTTGACCAGGTAGGGTCATCCGGTGATAAGGACCGGATCCCTGACCTCTTTGCTCTTATCGATGGCCTAGAGGAAGCTGGCCTTCTAGTCCGTCCTTTCCAGCGCACCGCAGGCGATGAAGCCCAAGCGGTGTTCGATGACCCAGCTGCTGCGCTTGTAACAGCTCTTGCCCTGGTACGCACCGGTTACTGGTACGTGGGTATTGGGGAAGGTGCTGTAGCCGTGCCGCTACCTGAAGAAACCCGCGCAGGGGCAGGGCCCGCCTTTGAAAACGCCCGCAGGGCGGTTGAACGGGCTAAAAAAACAAAAGGACGTTGCTGCTTCGTTGGGGCTGTAGCGGTAGCTCAGCTGGTTGATAGAGCCCTGAGCCTGCTCGCCCGTCTTGAGATAGACCGGCAAGAAACCCGCCAGCAGGCAGGAGAAATGGCTCGTCAGGGGTTGTCTCAGAAACAGATAGCTGAAAAACTTGGGATAAGTCAGTCTGCCGTGAGCCAGCGGCTTAGTGAGGGCTACTGGTCTGAAACACGAGCTCTGATAGACGAACTGGTAGAAATCTTGCGGTAGTGAAACTCAACGATGAGGGAGCTGTATGAGCGTCTTTTTAGCCTGTGCCTTAGCGGTTGTGGGTCTAGCGGGTGTTTTACCTAGCTTGCGACCTTCTCTCAAAAGAATGCCAGGAGCGGGCTTTCTTCTTATTCTTCAAACAGCACTCATGGTCACCGTACTCGTGGTAAGTCTCTATGGGTATATAAATTCTTATCAGGAAATTGGTGTGCTGACCGTGTGCGCTATTTGGGCCGCAGCTTGTGGCGGAAGTCTTCCTCTAGCAACTTTGCTAAACCGTATCGCACACCGTGAACCTGAATTCCCCACTGGCTCTGATGATTCGAAACAACTGCATGGGTCGATAACGACACCGGAAGGTGAACAACTTCAGGTTGAAGGAACGCTGAGTTCACCAAAAACACATGAAAGTGCTCTGTTATCCGGTGGGCACTGGATCGGAATCTTTGAGCGTCTAACCATCGCCGTGCTGCTCGTCTTTGCACAGCCAGCACTTTTAGCAGCGGTGGTAGCAGTCAAGGGGCTGGCTCGATACCCTGAGATTCGAGCAAAGAGCAGTCTCGCTGAAAAGTTCATTGTAGGGACTTTCGCCTCGGCGCTTTGGGCAGGCCTATGCATCTTGCCCATACATCTGCTCCAAGTAGGCTAAAAGAAAATAGTGGTAGATGGCGAGACTGGTTTTAACGCTGAGGAAGTATGAAGAACTCACCCCGCAGACTGATGTTTTCTTCGGCCTAAACCCCTAGTGTTAAAAGCGATACCGTCACGCACAACAAGGGGAGACCCATGCTCGAGGTCAGAAACCTCACCAAAACCTACGGCCCTAAAACGGCCGTCAACGACATCAGCTTCACCGTGCCCAACGGCCGGGTCACCGGCTTCCTCGGCCCCAACGGCGCCGGGAAATCCACCACCATGCGCATGCTGGTGGGACTAGAAAACCCCTCCAAGGGTAGCGCTCTGGTCGACGGCCAAACCTACCGCTCCCTCAAGAGCCCGCTGACCTCCGTCGGCGCCCTGCTCGACGCCAAAGCCATGCACCCCGGGCGTAACGGTGCGGCCCACCTGCGCTCGCTGGCTTTGACCCATGGCATCCCGAAAACCCGCGTTGATGAGGTCATTGAGATGACCGGTCTAGCCGCTGTATCGAAGAAGAAGGTCAAGGGCTTCTCCCTGGGCATGGGCCAGCGCATGGGTATCGCCGCTGCCCTGCTGGGGGATCCCCAGAACGTCATCCTCGATGAGCCTGTCAACGGTCTTGACCCCGAGGGTGTTATCTGGGTGCGCAACCTGGCCCGTCACCTGGCCTCAGAGGGCCGGGCCGTGCTGATTTCCTCCCACCTGATGAGTGAGATGTCCCAGACCGCCGACGACCTTATTGTGATTGGCCGTGGCCGCCTGCTGGCCAACTGCTCCATGGAAGACTTCCTGAAAATCGGCGATGAAAATAAGGTTCTTGTGCGAACCGACGCCCGCGAGGCTTTTGCCGCCACTCTGCGCGGGGCTGGCCACGCCTTCACTCCTGTCGATACTGACGGTCTGATGGTTGAGCAGGTTCAGGCTCGCGACCTGGCCCAGTTGGCTGCCCGCACCGACGTCCTGCTCCACGAGCTCACCCCGCAAAAATCCACCCTGGAGCAGGTCTACATGAACATGACCCGTGACGATGTGGAATACAGCTCAGCTAGCTTCGATGCCCCTCAGCAGAATCTCGGTACGGACGCTCCTGCCAGCTCCCAGCCCCAGGCTGGTGCCGCTACCCCGTCAGCTCCCTGGTCCTCAACCTCAGCACAGGAGAACTAACCATGACTACCGCATCTGTTTCTCCTGCGTCCGCGCAGGTCAATCGTTCCCGCTTTGCCGACCGCAAGCTGACCTTCTGGGGTGTGCTGCGCTCCGAGGTGCTGAAGTTCCGCACCCTTACCACTAACTGGGTTATGACCCTGATTCTGGCTGTGGTGATGGTGGGCATGGCCCCGCTCTACTCTCTCATGCTGAACTCTATGGCTGAGAATGCTGAGATGATGGCTCAGGCTTCTGAGGGTATGGCGCAGACCAACGCCGGCATTGAATCTATGACCAATATGGCATATGCCTTGGGTGCCTCGGGTGTTGATTTAGCCAATATGCTAATCGCAGCTGTTGCTGCTGTATTTATTGGTGCTGAATATGCCACTAGGTCTATACATACTAGTCTGACCGTTGTTCCCCGCCGTTCTTCCCTCTATACCGCCAAGCTCTTGGTACTGAGTATTTACGGCTTCGTGCTGGGCTTTGTGCTAGCTGCCCTGGCCTATGCTGCAGGCTACCCCGTACTTGATGCGAGCATCCGAGACTCCCTAGAGTTCACCGATGGCCTGCTACTCAACTGGGTAGCAGTGGGTCTCTACTTCATGTTCATGACCTGGATGGGCTACGGCTTCGGTGCCCTCTTCCGTAACAACGCCGGCGGCATCGTCATGGTGGTCTTCCTGCTCTTCGTGCTACCCATCATCGCCGCTATCTTCATGGGACAGTTCGAGTGGGTTGCAGATGCCTACAACTACCTGCCCTCGGCGCTGGGGCGCGTGATTCTCACCTACGATCTGAGCGAGGAAGCCGACATCAGCTACCTAGAAGGCGGCGCTTGGTTTGCTCTCTGGGCCGCTGTACCCGCCCTGCTGGGCTACCTGCGGTTTACCCTCACCGATACCCGCGGATAAACTGTCTAGCCCCTCAGAAAGATAGGGTGGTGATTTCTTCTCTCTAGCAGAGAAGAAATCACCACCCTTATTTGTTTGGCTTTATAATAGAGCCATGGTTGAGCGTAAGAAAAAGGACGGCGAGCAGTGGCTGGCCCGTGCCGTCTCTCACGCCCGTCCCGAGGTTGTCCGCACAACCTTCACCACCTCCATCCAGCGAGTCAGTCGAATCCCTGGCCAGGTTGGGGAGTTCTCCGGGCGAGCCGCCGGCATCCTTACCCGCAAGGAGGCCCGCGCTGTCCACGTCCGCCTGACCCTCACCACCCTCTTTATCACCCTTCTCGCCATACTGGTCGCCGCTGTGGGCAACTACCTTTCTCTCACCCACACCCCCGAAGACAGTATGGACCGCTATATGAGTGCCCTCGAACGTGGCGACTACATCGCCGGCATCGACCGCGGCGCCTACAGCGACTTCACCTACACCTACCTCACCAACTCCATCTACCGCGCCGCCCAGGGGCGCGTAGAAAACTACACCATCACCGGCACCAGAAAGGACACCACCGGGCAGGTCACAGCCAGCGTCCTCGCCACTGTCGCGGGGCAAGACCACCAGCTCACCCTGCCACTGACCCAGATACCCCGCACCGGGCCCTTCAACGACAGCTGGGAACTTGCCACCCCAGCCCAGTCTTACCTCACCCTCACTGCGCCGGTGGCGCTCGCCGGGGTGCAGGTCAACGGCCAGTCCCTAGACCTTCCCGTTACGCGTCGTACAGAAACAGGGGCAGGTTACCAGTGGGTTATCCCCACCCTGCCTGGCACCTACGATTTCACCCTTCCCAGCAGCTCCTACTACACCCTCAACCACGCCGACCACGTCATCACTGCACCCCTGCCCGGTCAGGGGCCCGCTACCCAAGAGCTCACCCTCGATGTGCGCCCGTCCCCCCGCATGTGGAATGAAACCAATAACCTCATCACCTCCTGGCTAGAACGCTGTGAGAGTGCCCGACGCCTGGATGTTGCCGGGTGCCCCACCTCTCTCCTGCACGGCGAAGACTCGACTACCACCATCAGCAACGTCTCCTGGGAACTCACCGACCGCCCCGCCTTCTACCTGGTGCCGGACCGAACCGACCCCACGGTCTGGCGGGCCTCACGCTACCGCCAGGCCACCTTTGAAGTCACCTACCTCGCCGACGGTAAAGCCCAACGAGAAATCATCCCCTTCTACATCAACGCTGAGGTAGTCTCAGATGGAACCCAAGCTGACATCAGCGTGGGCCTTGGCGGCAGCGAAGAAAGTGAAGCCCAACTGCGTCAGGCCATCACCAGTGAAGACGCCGCCAAATCTACCCTCCAAAAATTTGTGGCCTCACTCGAGAACACCCCCTAAAGGCAGGAGAGCATGCCCGAACAGCCCCAGCACTACCAGCCCACCTATATCAACAACCCCGGCCGCGCCCGCTCCTTTGCTCAGGGGCAGCCGGTTTATATCGTGCAGGCCAAATCCACCCTGGTGGCCTACTTGCTCTTCTTCTTCCTCTGGTGGCTCGGGGCCCACAAGTTCTACCTGCGCCAGCCCATCATGGGCATCTTCTACATCGTAGGTAACCTCATCGCGGGTGGTACCACCGCAGCGGTGCCCTTTATTGGCTGGATCTTCTACATCCCCCTGGTCATCGTCATGATCTGGGACCTCTTCACTATCCCCGTACGCGTGGGCTACCTCAACGCTTTGGCTAACCGCCGCATCTACTAATGGTGCTGTGAACAACACCGCTTTAACCGCGCCACCCCTGCCCAAACTGGGCGTCCTGCGGTAAAGTTGGTCAAGTCTGTGCTGGCGCTCGGCCAACACCTGAGACCTGCCAGACCGTACGTAATCTCCTGCTATGGAAATACCATAGCCGCTTAGCCCAAAGGAGGGGTTTAATCATGCGTGCATACGAACTGATGGTTATCCTCAACCCCGAGGTAGAGGACAAGGCTGTAGAGCCCACCCTCACCAAGTTCCTCGAAGTTGTCACCAAGGACAACGGCACCGTTGACAACATGGACATCTGGGGCCGCCGTAAGCTCGCTTACGAAATCCAGAAGAAGTCCGAAGGCATCTACGCCGTCGTTAACTTCACCTCAACCCCCGAGACTGCTGCTGAACTGGACCGCGTTCTGAACCTGAACGAATCCGTCATGCGCACCAAGATCATCCGCCCGGAAGATCAGCAGATCTCCTCCAAGTAAATGTTTGATACGGGGTCCTGTTCACTAAAATGTCAGACCCCCGTGCAAAACTTCAAATACTTACTCTTATTACGACTGGAGGCATCACATGGCTGGCGATACCGTCATTACCGTCATCGGTAACCTGACCGGCGATCCTGAGCTTCGCTTCACCCCCAACGGGGCAGCGGTGGCTAACTTCACGATCGCTTCGACTCCCCGCAACTTCGACCGCGCATCGGGTGAATGGAAAGAAGGCGAAACCCTCTTCCTCCGCGCCAGCGTCTGGCGTGAAGCTGCTGAGAACGTCGCCGAGACCCTCAAGAAGGGCATGCGCGTTATCGCGCAGGGCCGTCTGAAGTCTCGCTCGTATGAAACCAAAGAAGGCGAACGCCGCACCAGCATGGAGCTAGAGATCGAAGAAATCGGTCCCTCACTCCGCTTCGCCTCCGCTAACGTATCCCGCAACCAGCGCTCAGGTGGCAACTTCGGTGGCGACCAGGGCTTCGGCGGCGGTTACGGTAACCAGCAAGGTGGCGGCTTCAACGCCGGTAACCAGGGTGGTTACGGTGGCAGCGCAGGCTACGGAAACCAGGGCGGCTACAGTGGTAACACCGGCGGCGCACAGCAGGGCAACTTCAATGCTGCCCCTGCCGCACCGGCAGCAGCCCCCCAGGCCGCACCGGCCCAGCAGGCACCTGCTGCTGACCCCTGGGGCCAGCAGTCCGGTGGCAACTACGACTGGGGCTCCGGCGCAGACGACGAACCCCCCTTCTAAACCCCGCGCAGGCACCGCCTGCACGGCAGAAGGAAAGGGACGCCGGGCGTCCTTCTTTGAACCAAGACAAAATATTCATCCATCCCGCGGCTTATCCCGCGGGCTCCCACCAGAAAAAGGAGCACCACGATGGCTAAGGCTGAAATCCGCAAGCCCAAACCCAAGCAGAACCCCCTGAAGGCTGCTGACGTCACCGTCATCGACTACAAGGACGTCGCACTTCTGCGCAAGTTCATCTCCGACCGCGGCAAGATCCGTGCACGTCGCGTCACCGGCGTGACCGTTCAGGAACAGCGCAAGATCGCTCAGGCAATCAAGAACGCCCGCGAAGTTGCACTGCTGCCCTACTCAGGCGCTGGCCGCTAAATCGATAGGAGAGTAGAAGAACATGGCTAAGATTATTCTTACTCAGGAAGTCACCGGCCTCGGCGCCGCTGGCGACGTTGTAACCGTCAAGGACGGCTACGCACGTAACTACCTGCTGCCCCGCGGCTTCGCAGTCACCTGGACTGTAGGCGGCGAAAAGCAGGTTGAGTCCATCCGCGCAGCACGCGCTGCTCGCGCCAAGGCTAACCTCGAAGAGGCAAAGGCAACCGCAGCTGCTCTGGCTTCAAAGCCCGTTGTTGTTGCTCACAAGGCTGGCGCTGACGGCCGACTCTTCGGCACCGTCAAGGCTGAGCACGTTGCTGACGCCATCGAGGCTTCAGGTGCAGGCTCCGTCGACAAGCGTGCGATCAACCTCGGTTCCGCTATCAAGCGCACCGGCGTTTACACCGTTTCTGTGCGTCTGCACGAAGACGTTGTAGCTAACGTTGAGCTGGACGTTGTAGCTGAGTAATTCCCTTGGGGATTATTCGCTAGGCTTTTAGTAGCATCAGAACGCCCCGTTCCCCCTCTTGGGGAGCGGGGCGTTCTTGCGTGGGGCAGGGTAGCGGGTGCGGTTTCACAGCGGAGTCTGGCATGCTAGAGGGTATGGCTTTATACTCAACACCTTCTTCTACCCGTACCCGCCGCCCACAGAGCACCCAGATACTGATTGCATCTGCGGTGACTGAGGGCCTGGCGGTGCTGACGTTGGTGTTGGCTTTTGTGGTGAACGTGGGGTCACCCTCAACGGTTCTGGCGACCTTCTTGGGGTTTATGGCTGTTTCTGTCGTAGCAGCTACCCTGGCCTTTGTGCTGGCCCTGGTGGGGCTGTTGCGCTTTGCCCGGCACACGGCCTGGTTCATCGTGATTCTGGTGGTGTCTGTGCTGGCTAACCCGGTGCTCTGGTTCTTCCTGATCGGCTACTTCTCCTAGAAGCTCCCCCGGGGTAGCCG
This sequence comes from Rothia sp. SD9660Na, assembly GCF_030064065.1. Taxonomy (NCBI): domain Bacteria; kingdom Bacillati; phylum Actinomycetota; class Actinomycetes; order Micrococcales; family Micrococcaceae; genus Rothia; species Rothia sp. SD9660Na. Next base: position 2,351,993 of record NZ_CP125946.1, on the reverse strand, counting down.
GTGCCTGCCCGCGCCCGGGAAGCACTCACGGGCGTCCGTAAAAATACCCAGCTTGCTCCCAGGCAACTCAAAACCCGGTTTAAGCCTAGTGCGGTTATATGGATATAACAGCTCGAAAAGCTACAAGAAGCGAATGTGTGTGTGCTTCGAAAACCGGGTAATGCTGAACCCGGCTTTCACTCACCGATGGCGAGACCAGTATGGGGGTCTCGCCATCGGTGTTTAAGTTGTTTTCACCGCTGAGGGCCTCTTTTCACCCGTCCGGCGGATGCGCCACCTATTCTTTTTCTCTAGGGTAGGAGTAGGTACCCACACACGAAAGGTCGCAATGGAGCACCCCACCCAGCCCTCTCATCTACAACCACCGCAGGCTCAGCCCTCGCAGTCTTCCGTCTCGCAAGACCCGGTGTCGTCTGCCCGCTCGCGCATGCTGGTGCCCGACGTTGCCCGCGGGCTGATGCTCTGGGGCATTGCGGTAGCCAACGTAGCTACAGCCTGGGTGCTCTTTGCCGGCGGCCCGGCCTCGATGACCGGGCGGGTCGTCGACGGGAGCTTCTGGGACAAGCTGACTATCATGTTCACCACCTCCTTTGTACATGCCCGCGGCTTCCCCATGTTTTCGACCCTGCTGGGCTTTGGGGTGGGGCTGATTGCCGCCAGTCTCTACCGGCGTGGCTACCCGCTACCTAAGGCTCGCGGAGTGATTGCCCGCCGCTACGGCATGCTGGCAATCTTTGGCGCCCTGCACATGGTCTTTCTCTTCTGGGGCGACATCATGCTGGCCTACGGCCTGATTGGCCTGTTCATGGCCTGCTTAATCGCGGTGCGTACTAAGGTTCTGCTCTGGGTGGCCGGTACGCTTTTTGCCGTGACCAACCTGGTAGCTCTGGTCGGGATGCTCCTACTTGAGGTGGTGCTCGGCGCTGGCCAGCTCCAGGAGCTACTGAGCGGAGGGAGCAGCGGCGGCTTGCTGCCTATGACGAGCTACTGGTCAGTACTGCTCAACGGCCTGATTGTGCTGCTGGGTAGCCTCCTCAGCATACCTCTACAGGCTTTCATGCTGCTTCCCCTGATGCTGCTGGGGTTTGTGCTGGCGCGAGAGGGCGTGCTGGCTGAGCCCGCGCGTCACCGCCGGGTACTGGTCTGGCTGGCCGGGGTGGGCGTAGTGGCTGCCCTGGGCACCGGCATCCCCGCCGGGCTTGAGGCCCTGGGCGTGTTGCCTACCGGTGTGTTCGGGGTGCTCACGATGACCCTGGGTGTTCTGGGTGGCCCGGGCTTTATTGCCCTGCTAGCGCTGGCACTTGCCGGGGTTCAGGAGCGTGTGGACGCCGGTGCCCCCGTCCCTGCCCCGCTTCGGCCCTTGATTGCCCTGGGTAAGCGGTCTATGACCGGTTATGTGCTGCAGTCGGTGATTTTCTTAGTGGTCTTCGGTGGCTTTGCCCTGGGGCTCTTTGCGGACGCCGGTTCCGCCCTGCTCCTGCTGGTTGGCACAGGCGGGTGGCTGGTGACTGTTCTCGTAGCGGTGGCCCTTGAAGCTATGGGCAAGCCCGGCCCGCTAGAGGCCCTGCACCGGCGGATGTCCTATGGCAAGAGTGGGCTTCCGCAAGTGTGGGCGCCACCGGTGGGCGTCCTGCCTACTCATACAGGACCTCATGATTCGCAGGCTGTACACAGGGACGGTATATAAGAGCTTAAGAAGGCTCCGCCATACTAGAGGTACAAGGTTCGAAAGAGCAGCCGCCCGCAGGGTGGCTTTGGAGAATCTCAAGAAAGCAGTAGTGTGTGTTTCTTGCATGGGGCCGGGTCGGGGGACTCAGCCTCGTTGCTTTAACCCCCGGGGTGCCCGGCCCCTAGAATGGGTGCTTATGCACTGGCTTATTCTGATTATTTCTGGCCTTTTCGAAGCTGTCTGGGCAACGGCCCTGGGTAAATCTGAGGGCCTGACCCGCTTGACCCCCACCCTGGTCTTTATAGGGGGTCTGGTTCTCAGCATGGTGGGCCTGGCCTATGCCATGCGGGAGCTGCCCACCGGTACCGCTTATGCCGTGTGGGTGGGCGTCGGCGCAACCGTCACCGTCCTCTACGCCATGGCGACCGGCACCGAGCCCGTTTCCCTACTTAAGGTGCTCTTCCTGCTCATGATTGTGGCAGGTATTGTGGGGCTGAAAGTCACCTCCTAGAGAGACAGGCGCATAATAGACCCATGAAGGTTTTACTCGCTGTCGATAAGTTCAAGGGCACGCTCACCGGTGCCCAGCTCACTGAGGTGCTTGCTGCCGGGTTAGATGAGGCTGGCGGGTGTGAGGTCATCGCCTGCCCCATAGCGGACGGCGGTGACGGCACCGTAGACGCCGCCCTGGCTGCCGGTTACAGCGAGGTCACCTGCACCGTCACGGGCCCCTTTGCCGGCCAGCCGGTGACCGCCCGCTACGCCTACTCGCAGGCTGAACGCACGGCCGTCCTCGAAATTGCCGAAGCGGGCGGCATTGCCCGCCTGCGCGAAGACCAGCTGGATACCTGGCGGTCCACCTCTTTCGGCGCCGGTGAGCTGATTCTGCACGCGGTGGGCGCGGGCGCGCGGACGCTCGTGGTCGGCCTGGGTGGGTCGGCCAGCACCGACGGGGGAGCGGGCCTCATGCAGGCGCTCGGTGTGAGACTTCAGGACGCTGCAGGGCGCGAGCTTGCCCCCGGTGGCGGGGCGCTGGGGCAGCTGGCTTCAGTTGATTCGACCGGGCTCGATGAGCGTCTGGCCGGGGTAGAAATTATCATGGCCAGCGATGTGACCAACCCGCTGTGCGGCCCCTCCGGCGCTGCTGCGGTCTACGGGCCCCAGAAAGGGGCTACCGAAGAGCAGGTTCCCCAGCTGGATCAGAACCTGCAAAAACTAGCTGACGCGGTAGAAGAATCCCTCAATGTTTCACGTGGAACATTCGCCACCGCGCCCGGGGCGGGTGCTGCTGGTGGTCTGGGCTTTGCCTGCCTGTCCATCCTTGGGGCCACCATGCGCCCCGGCGTTGAGGTCTGTTTTGAGCTCACCGGCTTTCACCGGGCCCTGGAAGACGCTGATCTGGTGATCACCGGCGAAGGAAAATTCGACGAGCAAACCCTCCAGGGCAAGGGCCCGGCAGGGGTCGCGGCAGAAGCCTCCGCCCGCAGCCTGCCGGTTATCGCCGTCTGTGGAATCAGCGAACTCTCCAACGGCCAAGCCCGCGAGGCCGGGTTCACCGCCGTCTACTCGGTGGTGGGCGACACCGCCGCCACTCTGGAAGAATCCCTGGCCAACCCGCATCCTTATCTCCACGAACTAGCGGCCACCATCGCCAGCACGCACCTGCGCTAGGAAGCTGCGCGCGTGTTCTCTACAGCCCCTGCCAGGTCTGCAAGCAAGGTGGTCTTGTTGAGAGCCCACAGCACTGAGAGCGGTGAGGCAGCAGAGAGGGCTAGGCCCTTCTGCTTGTCGCTCTCAAATACTGTCGCGTCATTCTTAAGGGCGGGCAGCTGGGCAAACAGCTCGTTAGTGCGGACGGCTTCTGCTTCTTCAGCGGAGTTGGCCCACGCCCAGATTACGTCGCACTCAACCTGGTCAAGAACTTCAGAAGAGATAGTCATATAGACACCCTCGACCTCACCCTCATGATCGCTAATGTAGGGGGCATTGACCATGCCAAGAGAGGCGAAGAACTGGGGTCGGGAGTCCTCTGAGGTGTAGGCGCCAAAGGTATTGGCGGCGGTATCGAAGTAGCCGGCGATGAAACTTGCACCCTTCAGAACAGGGTACTCTGCAACTGCTTCTGCGAGCTTTCCCTCAACTTCTGCGATCAGGGAGGTGGCGTCGTCCTCCCGCTGGAGCATCTTCCCTGCCATCTCAAGGCACTGCTGCCAGCTGGTCTCGTAGGCCCCTACTCCCACGGGGGCAGGAATTACAGGAGCGATACCCGAGAGCTTATCGTAGACCTCCTGGGTCATGTCACCGTAGGGGGAGAAAATGGCGTCAGGTTCTAGGGCGGCAAGAGCTTCGTAGTTGGGGCCGTCAGTCTCGTCATAGCGGGTGGGCTCTTCGCCGCCCAGTTCGGTGAGCTTAGCGTCGAACCAGTCGGTGGAGCGGTTGGCGTTCTCACCCCAGCTCACGTAGGGGGTGCCCGCAGGAACTACGCCGAGGGCAAGAAGAACGTCGGGGTTTTTCCAGGGCTGAACAACAGCAATTTTTTCAGGAACAGCATCAAAGGTGGTGCTGCCAAAGGCATGCTCAACGGTATAGCTACCCCCGCTGGCCTTTGATGTTGAAGAGGGGGTGTTTGATCCTGTTGAGCATGCAGAAAGGATGCCGGTGAGGGCGGTTGCTGTGGTGAGCTTGAGGAAGGTTGCGCGGGTGAGTGTCATGGGTAAAACTCTCTTTTTAGGTGTGCCTAAATCTTTGTTTAAGTTACCCTAAAAATTTGTTTTGTTTGATGACACCCTGTACCCAAACTACTTCTTCTTCCAATACCCCTTGGCATAGCCGTGCCCCTTGGGCACACCCAGCTCCCGCCGCGCCCAGATACGCACGGGGTGAATCGACCCGGACTCGCCCGCCAACCAGGTGCACACCGACCCCTCCGGCAGAGGGTAAGCCATCACGGCCTCAGCCAGCGCCCCGCGCCGGGCAGAATCCACCCAGACCACCTCAAAATTCTCAGGAGCAGCAATCACCTGCTGCGACGCCTCCCCGGGCACCTCAATCACGGCCACACCCCGGGCGCTCGCGGGCAGGCTCTCGATCCAGCGGGCCATACCGGGTAGGCCACTCTCGTCACCGGCCAGCAGGTAAAAGTCGTAGTCCTTGCTGATGGAGTACCCCGACTTCGCACCCAGAAAATGCGCGCTATCGCCCACAGCAACGGTGCGGGCCCAGGTGGTTCCGGCCCCGTGCTCGTGCAGCATGATGTTGATTTCCAGGGCCCCGGTGCGCTCGTCAAAGTTCCTGACCGTGTACTTGGCGGTGGTGGTCGACTGGCTCCATCGCGCCTTGCCCTTCTCAAAGGTCGGCGCGGGCAGCACCTCCCCCTTCTTGCCGGTCACCAGGTAGATGTATTCACCCACCAGCCCCTGGGCCTCAACCCGCTTGCCGTCAGCAGGTTCGGCAACTACCCGCATGACGGTGGGCGTCAGTTGCCCCACCTCGGTCACCCGGTAGTGGGAGTAGCCGCCCCGGTACTTGCCCGACTTCATCGGCTGCGGGTAGGACGCCCCCGCCCCGCCCCGGCTGCCCCCGGCAGCTTGGGGGCGGGCTGGGTTCTGCACAGGGGCGGTAGCAGGTGCCGAACCCTGCCCGGCGGCGAGCGCCTTTTCCAGCTTCTCCACCCGCTTGAGCAGCTGCTTCTGCCCCTTCTTCAGGTACTTCACCTCAGCCTTGAGCTCCTTGAGCTGCTCCTTGGCGTCCTTGCCCTTGCTCTTTGTGCTGCCCACCGGCGTCCTTTCTCTGACTACGACCAGCCCCTTGTGGTGCTGGCCAGCTCAATCTCTAGTACTTAAGTACTCTAGCTAGAACCCATGCTACCGAGATACAGTTAAGCCCATCACGTCATCGTCGCGGTGAACACCAAAGGAGGTAGCTATGACTCTTTCCCCTGCCCCCGGCTACTTTTGCCTCACCAACGTCTAGTCTCACAGCGAAGCGGTGGTCTCCGGGCGCTCGCAGGTGAGATGATAGAACCTCACCATATTCTTCACTACCGAGGGGCCGCCTTGTCTGAGAGCCAGTCTGAGTTCGTCCGTACACCGCCGCACGACGACACCGCCGAGCAGTCGGTACTGGGTGGCATGATGCTCTCCAAGGACGCCATCGCCGACGTCGTTGAGGTCATCGGCGGCGGCGCTGACTTCTACAAGCCCGCCCATGAGATGATTTACGAGGCCATCATCCACCTCTACGGGCACGGTGAACCGGCGGACGCCATTACGGTGGCTGATGAGCTAACCAAGCGTGGCGAACTGAACCGCGTGGGTGGGGCGGCCTACCTGCACTCCCTGATTGCGGGCGTCCCCACCGCTGCTAACGCCGGGTTCTACGCCGAAATTGTGGCCGAGCGCGCTATGCTCCGTCGCCTGGTGGAGGCTGGTACCAAGATTGTGCAGCTGGGGTACTCCGGCGACGGCGAGGCTGAAGCCCTGGTCAACGCCGCCCAGGCCGAGATTTACGGGGTTTCTGCCAACAACACTAAGGAAGACTACGTTCCCCTCTCTGAGGCCATGAACAGTACGGTTGAAGAGATTGAGGCTAATGGGTCGCGCGACGGCGGCGTCCACGGCGTGCCCACCGGCTTCATCGAGTTCGACGAGCTCACCGCCGGCCTGCAGGCCGGGCAGATGATTGTGATCGCGGCGCGTCCGGCAATGGGTAAAGCGCTCGCCCTTGATACCCCCATCCCCACCCCCACAGGCTGGACCACCATGGGCGATATCCGCGTGGGCGATACCGTTCTGGGCGCAGATGGGCATCCCACGACCGTCACGAACGCTACTGACGTGATGACTGGGCGTCCCTGCTTCAAGGTCATTTTTGATGACGGAACCGAAATCATTGCGGACGCCGAGCATCAGTGGCTCACCGAAACCCGCGCGTCCCGTCGGGCCCGTTCGTCAGCTCTGGCGGGTTCAGGCGGGGGGCGTGTGCGGACGTCTGTGGGCGCGCAGGTGCGCACCACCGCTGAGATTCGTGAGACGGTTTGTTGCGCGACGGCTGACCGTCGAGCCAACCACTCCATTGCTAACACCCGCCCGCTCCAACTGCCCGAAGCGGACCTACTAGTCACCCCCTACACTCTGGGAATTTGGTTGGGTGATGACTCAACAATCTTGGCTCCGAGTGCTGAGAGCCTGCGTACTTTGGGCGTTCTGAATAATAAGCACATTCCTATGCAGTACCTACGGGCCTCTGAAGCGCAGCGCCGAGCTTTGCTGGCAGGGCTGCTCGATAGCGACGGCACTGTTACAAACGCCGGGTGTATTCAGTTCACGGTGACGAACCGCCAGTTGGCACTTGATACCCAGGAGCTGGCGCTTTCTTTGGGGTACCGCATGGGTATGGCAACGAAAAAGGTCAAGGGCAGTAGCGAGGCTACGTCGACGGCCTACAAGCTGACCTTCTCTTCCTCTGATTCTGTTTTTGCTCTGTCTCGCAAGAAGCAAATGCACCGTGACCGCGATTCTCGTCCGACCGCTAAGCGAAGCTCTCGCTACATTGTTGCTGTGGAGCCTGTTGATTCTGTGCCGGTGCGCTGTATTGAGGTAGATAATGAGCAGCATCTTTTCTTGGCTTCTCGTGCTTTTGTGCCCACCCATAATTCGACGTTTGCCCTAGACATCGCCAGGTCTGCTGCCATTAAGCACGGTATGACCACGGTGTTCTTCTCCCTGGAAATGGGCCGCAACGAAATTGCTATGAAGATTCTGTCGGCTGAGGCTGGCATTAATCTGTCTGATTTGCGTAAGGGCAAGCTGGACGATGACCAGTGGGCCAAGATTGCTACCGCCATGGGCAAGATGGACTCCGCTCCGCTCTTTATCGACGATTCACCCAACATGACCCTGATGGAGATTCGCGCTAAGGCCCGCCGCCTGAAGCAGAAGAATAACCTCAAGCTGATTGTTCTGGACTACCTGCAGCTGATGAGCTCGGGTAAGAAGGTTGAGTCGCGCCAGCAGGAAGTTTCGGAGTTCTCGCGTGCTCTCAAGCTGATGGCTAAGGAGCTTGAGGTGCCTCTGATTGCCCTCTCGCAGCTGAACCGTGGCTCTGAGCAGCGTACCGATAAGAAGCCGCAGGTGTCGGACCTTCGCGAGTCGGGCTGTCTGACTGCCGATACTCGTGTGCTTCGCTCTGATACGGGAGCTGAAACAACGATGGGCGAGCTTTTTGAGCAGGGCGCTCAGGACGTCCCGGTGTGGTCCCTGGGGGACGACATGCGTTTTGTGGAGCGGCACCTGATCCACGTCTTTTCTACGGGAGTGAAACCTGTTTATCGTCTAACGCTAGCTTCGGGTAAGACCCTGCGCGCTACCGCTAATCATCCCTTCTTTACGTACACAGGTTGGAAGGGGCTGGGTGAGCTTGCAGTGGGCGATCGTTTGGGCGTACCCCGCCACGTTAACGGGCCGTCCGCCCGGACGCATTGGAGTGACGAGCAGGTCATCGAAACTGCTTCCACAGCACCTGTGCTGGGGGTTCCCTCTGAGGTATTTTCCTTACCGAAAGAGCAGATTCGCCTTTTTCTGCGCTCAGTGTTCTTAGACGTACAGACTGTAGATTCATCGGTTACGGTAAATCTGCCTCGACCGGTTGCTGAGCAGGTAAGCCTTCTGCTTCTACGTTTTGGTATTTCAACGGTCGTTGAAGATGGTTCTCTGTGTGTGGCTGAGTCGGATGATTTAGTCCGGTTTAGCTTTGAGATTCAAGAAATCGAGATTCCGGACGCCGGTGTTCCGCTGGGTAGGAATGAGCAGGTCTGGGGGCAGGTAGGTGATGTTTTGAGCGAGCCTACTCGAGTAGCTGATGCTCTTACATCTGCTGGCGTACGCACGAGTGCTCCTGTGCTGACTCAAGTAGCCAGCGTCCTTGATGCCGCTGAGCTCGACATGCTTGCGGTCAATGACCTTTTCTGGGACACCGTCACCTCTATCGAGTACGAGGGGGAAGAAGAGGTCTTCGACGCCACTGTGCTAGGGAACCACAACTTCATCGCCAACGGCATTACCGTTCATAACTCGATTGAGCAGGACGCTGACATGGTCATTCTCTTGCACCGCGAGGACTACTACGAAAAAGAATCAACTCGCGCAGGCGAGGCGGACGTCATCGTCGCTAAGCACCGTAACGGCCCCACCAAGACTATCGCGGTCGCCTTCCAGGGCCACTACTCGCGCTTTGCCAACATGGTGCATGATTCCTACACCGGCACCGAAACCTTCTAACCCCAGCCTAAAAATAAGCCCCCAGGAGTCGGCCCTCTCGTTAGAAGAGGCCATCAAACAGCGACAGCTGCTCCTGGGGGCTCTTCTTTTTCGGCGAGGGCCGGGTCTTACGGGAGTGAGAATTCCCCTCAAGATAGCTCCGGACTGCCGGTGCGGTGCGTTCAGCCAATTCGTCGGTGCTGAGCGCGGCAAGGTGGGGGAGCCCCAGAAGGTAACGCCCTACCGCTACCCCTAGTAGGTGGGTGCTGAGGAGCTCCGCGGACGCCTCATCCAGGCTAGGCTTCAGCGGGTCGGCACAGCTTTGGGTAAGGTGCCGCGTCAGAGCCTCCTTGATAGCGGGTGCCCCCGTGGCCGACGCAAGAGCCGAACGAACTAGGCCTATCAGCAGCGGCCCTGTTTCGGGTGATTCCCACAGGTGCAGGTAGGCCGCGGCAAGGTCGGTGGCCCGGTCGCCGCCGCTGGGTGGTGCGGTCTGACGGGTTGAAAGCTCCGTTGCCTCGTTGAGCAGGGTTGTAAAGAGCGTTTCTTTTGACCCAAAGAAATGTCGAATGAGGGCGGGGTCAACCTGGGCCTGCGCAGCGATAGCCCGTACTGAAGTACCCTCGAACCCGTGTTTAGCAAAGAGGGCAGTAGCTGCCTGCAAAATGTCGTCGCGGGAGCGGGTGCCGCCGCTGCGTCGTCCGCGGGGTGAGCTGGAAGGTGTAGAGTTCTGGGCTGCCATACGCCCAGTCTACCCAAAATTCCCCATTCGTAGATGAAATTCATCAGATGTAGAATAATATCCCCACCTGTTGAATTATGTAGGGTGGACTAAAAGACCCGTTCGCAAACCCCTATAACTCACCACCTGAAAGAGCCCCATGAACTTCTCTACCCTGCATGAAACCCCGGTCGTGGCGTCCAATTCCGTCAATGCTGCCCCCCATGGCCGCCTACATGCGTAATCAATTCCCCTTCCTAGGAATTAAAACCCCGCAGCGCTCGACTATCTACACGCCCTGCGCCGCTACCTCGAACCTGAAGACATTAACTGGCTACGCGAGCTCATTGAAGAGAAAAGCTGGTGGGACACCGTTGACCGCCTCGACACCATGGTCGGTGAAATCCTCTGGCGCAACCCCAACGACGACCTCCGCATGGCCGCTCTAAGCGTGCGTAAGGGCTCTAAACGCCTGGGCTAGCCCGCACCACCGGCGGTACCCTGGTGTTATGACTTCCTCACCTTCTTCACACCGCCCGTCCGCCGCCCCCGAACCCGCTACCGGCCTACTGGCCGGTAAGACCATTGCCGTGACTGCCTCTCGCCGTATTCAAGAGCAGGTTGCGGCCTTTGAGCGGCAGGGCGCGCGCGTGCTGGTGGCGCCCACCGTCCGCATCGTGTCGGTGGCAGATGACACCGAGCTGCACGCGGCCACCGACCACATCCTTGCCCATCACCCCGACGTCCTGCTGGTCACCACCGGCTACGGACTGAACGGCTGGTTCGATTCCGCCCGCGAGCGCGGCCTTGAGGAGCAGCTGAGGAAGGCTCTTGCGGGGGCTACGATTTTGGTGCGTGGCGCTAAGGGCCGGGGTGCGGTGCGCGGCTTGGGGTTTGAGGACGCCGGTATGGCGGCGCAGGAGCGCACGTCGGCTTTGGTGGATTTGGCGCTGGAGCGCGGTGTTGCGGGTAAGCATGTGGTGGTGCAGCAGCACGGGTCGCCGGATGTGGCGCAGGAGGCGCGTCTGGTGGCTGCGGGGGCGCAGGTGACGGCTGTGGTGCCGCACCGGTGGGAGGCTCCTGAGCGTCCTGAGCTGGTGGATGAGCTGATTAATGCCCTTGTTGCGTCGGAGCTGGATGCGGTGACGTTTACGGCTGCTCCTGCGGTGTCTGCCCTGTTTAAGGCGGCGTCGGCTCGCGGGGTGTTGCCGCAGGTGATTGAGGCTTTTAAAACGGGAACTATTGCTGCTGCTGTGGGGCCGGTGACGGCTGAGCCGCTGGAAGAGGTGGGCATTACCCCTCTTGCCCCCGAGCGTTTCCGCCTGGGGGCTCTCGTCAAGGAGCTGACCGCAGCTCTTTCTGATCGGTAGGGCCGGTGGGTATCTTTGAGCCGCCGCAGGGGTGGGGCCCTGCGTTAGTTGAGTATTTGGGGATTGAGCCCTGGCGTATTCCGGTGGTGATGCTCTCTGCTGTAGGTATCTACCTGACCTTTTTGGTGCTGGTGCGTATCTTCGGTGTGCGGGTGCTGAGCGGCTGGAACGGTTTTGATGCGGTCATCATCATTATGTTTGGCGCGGTGGCTGGCCGCGTGATTATTGGGCACCCGCCGACGCTGGCGTCGGGTATGGTGGGTCTGGGCACGCTCATGCTGCTGGAGAGTATCTTTGGTGCGGTGCAGTCGGTCACCGGTATTCGGCATATCAACCACAAGCCCAGGGTGATTATGGCTCACGGTAAGTTTGTGGTGCGCCATTTGAAGCGCTCGCATTTGGCGCCGGCAGAGGTGTACGCGGCTCTGCGGAAGGCCGGGGTGTCGCAGCTGAGTCAGGTGCAGTGCGTGGTGCTGGAGGCCACCGGCCAGCTGTCGATTGTGCGTGAGGGTGTGGAGATCGATCCGCAGCTGCTGCGCGGGGTGGTGGGTGCCGATAAGGTACTAAAGAAGCGGCCAGGACGACCAGGGTAGAGCTAGCTCTACCTGGCAGGTGGGGTGCGGATGAGGTAAGAGTAGAGACTGCCCCACTGCGCTCGGGGGCTGGGCGCGAAAGAATAGAAGCATGACAAGCACCGATTACACCCTGCATGATGCCGCCCCTGCGGCAGGGAGCCAAGCACCGGCGTCCTTTGATACTGACCCCACTGACCAACCTAAGCCCATCAAGAGCCTGTGGCGCCGTATGGCCAACCCCCTCTATATCTTTACTGCCGGCCCCTGGATTGCCTTTGCGGTGTTAGTAGCCCAGGGCATCGTCGCCTCCCTGGTATCCGGTCTGGCCGCCTCGCTGATTGGGCTCCTGGTTCTGCCCTTCGTTGCGATTGGCTTCGGCGCGTATGAGCGCTGGCGCCTGGCCAAGACCGGCCACGGTTTCGTCACCAACGGCCACGTGGACTACCCCAAGGCTGGTTTCTTTGAAGGCTCCCTCTTCCGCCTCAAAGAGATTGCCACCTGGCGCGAGGTCGGCTCCCTAGCCCTGACCACCGTCTGGGGCTGGCTCGCCGGTATCGTCCTTTTCCTCCAGATCATGATGATCGGTGCCGCGGTTGCTGTTGCCTCCTACCTGTACACGGGCAGTAGGCTCTACCTCGACTGGCAGCACCTGTCCCTCTACTCCCAGGGGGAGCTGGACTATCACCTGGCCCAGGGCTTCCTCCCGTCAAATGGTCAGATCTTTGAGGTCACCCCCCAGTACTGGTGGATCTTCCTGGCAGCTATCCCCGTCCTGCTCATCATCTTTGCCTACATCAACGGCCTGCTGGCTGCCACCGGCGCTGGCCTCTCCAAACTGATCCTGTCATCCCGCCCCGAGGAGCAGGAACGCGAACTGGCCCGTCTGACCGCCTCCCGCGCCACCATCGTTGATGCCTTCGAAGGGGAGCGCCGCCGCATCGAGCGCAACCTGCACGACGGCGTCCAGCAGGAACTGGTCAACCTCAACCTGCGCCTTGGTCTAGCCGAGATGGAAGCGAAGAACCTGGCTGCCGACACCCAGGACGCCCGCGCCGCAGCCCTACTCAACCACGTCACCGAGGCCCGCACCCAGCTTTCCCACGCCCAGCAGACCCTGCGCGACACCGTCCGCGGTATCTACCCGGCGGTGCTGGAAGACCACGGTCTCAAGGCTGCCCTGGAAGAGCTGGTGCGCCACAGCGTCCTGCCGGTCCACCTGGCCTACGACGCCCCTGCTCGCCTGCCCCGCGATATTGAGCGCACCGCCTACTACACCGTCAATGAGGCTCTGACCAACACCCTCAAGCACGCTCAGGCCCAGTTTGTTTCACTCTCTGCCTTCGTAGCGGGGGAGTCCCTGGTGGTTACGGTAGAAGACAACGGTATCGGCGGCGCTGACCCCGCCCACGGTACCGGACTTGCCGGCCTGGTAGAACGCGCTGCTGCCCTGGGCGGCACGGTGCAGGTAGATTCCCCAGCCGGTGGCCCCACCCGTCTAACCCTGGCCCTACCTCTACCCAAGGGCTCAACAACCCTGTAGCGTTTCACGTGAAACGTTGTCACGAAAGGTGCCCCATGCGCATTATCCTTGCCGAAGATTCCGCCCTGCTCCGCCAGGGGCTGACGATGGTGCTAGGAGCGCTGGGGCACTCTGTGCTTGCAGAGGTTGAGGACGCCCCCTCCCTGCTCACCGCCGTTGAGGCGGCTATGGCGGGGGAGGGGGTCGATGCCGTCATCACCGATGTGCGCATGCCCCCTACCCACACGTCCGACGGACTGAAGGCTGCCCTGCAACTGCGCGAGACCTACCCAGGGCTTCCGATTGTGGTGCTCTCCCAGTACATCACCACCGCCTACGCCCGCGAGCTTTTCGCCCGCTCCGCGGCCGGGCTGGGCTACCTGCTCAAAGACCGGGTGGGGGACATCGAAGAATTCGCCCGTGCCCTCGACACCGTGGTGGCAGGCGGCACCGTGATCGACCCGGACGTCGTCCAGCACCTGCTCGGCGGCACCTCTAGCGGGCAGATAGCCGGGCAGATGCCCGACACCCCGGCGGGTACTTCCGGCGCGGATGCCCCCACCCCATCTTCCTACCCCGGGGCAGGAAGCAGCGGGGGAGCATCCGCCCGCCAGCCCGGTCAGGCAACCCACCCTACCGAGGGCAAGCTGGCCAGGCTTTCCCCGCGCGAGCTGGAAATCCTGCGGCTCATGGCCCAGGGGCGGTCAAACGCAGAGATTGAAGCTGAACTTTTCATATCCCCGGCAACCGTCGCCAAGCACGTGGGCAATATCTTCGACAAGCTCGATCTGCCCGCCGATACCGGCAACCGCCGCGTCCGCGCGGTCTTGGCCTTCCTAGAGGTGTAGTTGCCCTTACTAAAGGTGTAGCAGGCTCGCAGCGAAGCTGCTGGCTCGGCGGCTGGCGTGAATCGCTTGTGAGCGTCAGCGAACCAGCGAGAGGGTCGGCAGCGAGTGCGAGCCTGCTACACCTTCCTTTGTCCTATTTCTGAATCATGGCCTGCGCCAGCACCTCAAGGCCGCGGTGGGCCTGTTCCGTGCTGGGGGAGAGGTTAGAGATCATCAGCTCGTCGGCCTGTACCGAATTAGCGAAGCGGGTGAGGTAGTCACCTACCTGCTCCGAAGTGCCTACCGCGGTGTAGCGCAGCATGTCCAGGATCTGCTGGCCCTGGGGTGAAGCGACCAGCATATCCAGCTCATCGTCGCTCAGGTCGCGGTCATCTAGGCGCATCATGGACTTCACCCGCTGCCGGTGCGCAATCACCTGCTGGGCGCGGGCATCCTCTTCTGTATCGGCAGCGATTACGTTAGCCGCAGCGATCACGTAGGGCTGCTCTAGCTGCTCCGAGGGGGTGAAGCGCTCGTGGTAGACCTTGATGGCCTGCTCCAGATGGGTGGGAGCGAAGTGGGAGGCGAAAGCGTAGGGTAGGCCCAGGGCGGCTGCTAAGGAAGCCCCAAAGAGGGATGAGCCCAGAATATAGAGGGGCACATTGGTGCCCGCACCCGGAGTCGCGTGCACGCCGGGTACACGGGTATCCCCGCTCAGGTAGCCTGCGAGTTCCTGGACGTCCTGGGGGAAGTTCTCTGCGTCCTGCGGGTCCCGGCGCAGGGCGGCGAGGGTGCGCATATCGGTGCCGGGTGCCCGGCCCAGGCCTAGGTCGATGCGGTCGGGGTACAGTTCGGCCAGGGTGCCGAACTGCTCTGCCACAGTAAGGGGGGAGTGGTTGGGCAGCATAACACCGCCAGCTCCCAGTCGAATAGTTGAGGTCTGCGCACCAACGTGGGCAATAAGTACTGCCGGGGCTGCTGAGGCAATGCGCTGCATGTTGTGGTGCTCCGCGTACCAGATACGTTCGTAGCCGAGTTTCTCTGCGTGCTGGGCTAGCGCTACAGAGCGTTTGAAGCTGTCTGCGGGGCGCTCACCCGGGAAAATCAGGGCAAAGTCGAGAAGTGAAAGGGCTGGCATACTGAAACTTCTTTCCGTATATAGGGGTTGTGTATACCTGACATAATGGCCAGGAGGGGGCGCGATATTCCTTGAAGGGGTTGAAAATGGGCCTTGTGGTAGCCGGAGGAAGATTTTTGAGGAATTTTTTGGTGTAGTGGGTCATAGATTTAAGCCATAGACCTGCCTCACTGAATTCTTCTGACTAGGGAAAACATTCTTGATGGGTGTGATTTTTAGGGTCAAAAAGGGGTGCAAGGAAGCCTGTGGCCGGGTTTTGGGGTCGTTTTCAACTTGCGAAGTGTTTTGAACCTGCGTAGAGTATTACGAGTCGCCACGGCACAGGGGAAGCCCGCCAAGCGACAAAACACCTAGTCACATAGCGAATTCAGGCCAAAGCAGGCAGCTGATCATCAGGGCTCACACGAGTCAGGTTGTGAAGTAACAAACCAGCCAAAAGCCACTGTGAAACACAACACGGAACACCGAGTTGACACACAGAAAAGAAACGCGATAGACTAGACGAGTTGCCCAAACGGGGTGACACAAAACTTGAGAATGACCGATACGAAACACCGGCCAGGTTCAACTGGCTAGGGTTGAGAATGCGGTTTGTTGCTTGAAAACTCAATAGCGTACCAATGTTATAAATAACATTCTTATCGTCCACACTACACACTAGTGTTCACACATGAACACACTGGTAGTGCGGAAATTGAACTGATACCAAATATTTATACAAGATGTGAGAAACCCCTTTGGTTTCTCACAGAATTTGATAATCATATGGTTTCAGATTCGTCAGCTCGAACCACACCACCCCGTGGTGAATGGTTCGCTAACAATCAGAGACCAGGATCATCAACTACTTCATTTTTTCAACGGAGAGTTTGATTCTGGCTCAGGACGAACGCTGGCGGCGTGCTTAACACATGCAAGTCGAACGATGAAGCCCAGCTTGCTGGGTGGATTAGTGGCGAACGGGTGAGTAATACGTGAGTAACCTGCCTTTAACTCTGGGATAAGCCTTGGAAACGAGGTCTAATACCGGATACGACTAGTTCCCGCATGGGATGCTGGTGGAAAGGGATATGTACTGGTTTTAGATGGGCTCACGGCCTATCAGCTTGTTGGTGAGGTAACGGCTCACCAAGGCGACGACGGGTAGCCGGCCTGAGAGGGTGACCGGCCACACTGGGACTGAGACACGGCCCAGACTCCTACGGGAGGCAGCAGTGGGGAATATTGCACAATGGGCGCAAGCCTGATGCAGCGACGCCGCGTGAGGGATGACGGCCTTCGGGTTGTAAACCTCTTTCAGCAGGGAAGAAGCGAAAGTGACGGTACCTGCAGAAGAAGCGCCGGCTAACTACGTGCCAGCAGCCGCGGTAATACGTAGGGCGCGAGCGTTGTCCGGAATTATTGGGCGTAAAGAGCTTGTAGGCGGTTTGTCGCGTCTGCTGTGAAAGCCCGGGGCTTAACCCCGGGTTTGCAGTGGGTACGGGCTAACTAGAGTGCAGTAGGGGAGACTGGAATTCCTGGTGTAGCGGTGAAATGCGCAGATATCAGGAGGAACACCAATGGCGAAGGCAGGTCTCTGGGCTGTAACTGACGCTGAGAAGCGAAAGCATGGGGAGCAAACAGGATTAGATACCCTGGTAGTCCATGCCGTAAACGTTGGGCACTAGGTGTGGGGGGCATTCCACGTTTTCCGCGCCGTAGCTAACGCATTAAGTGCCCCGCCTGGGGAGTACGGCCGCAAGGCTAAAACTCAAAGAAATTGACGGGGGCCCGCACAAGCGGCGGAGCATGCGGATTAATTCGATGCAACGCGAAGAACCTTACCAAGGCTTGACATATACCGGACCGCTCTAGAGATAGAGTTTCCCTTCGGGGCTGGTATACAGGTGGTGCATGGTTGTCGTCAGCTCGTGTCGTGAGATGTTGGGTTAAGTCCCGCAACGAGCGCAACCCTCGTTCTATGTTGCCAGCACGTAATGGTGGGGACTCATAGGAGACTGCCGGGGTCAACTCGGAGGAAGGTGGGGATGACGTCAAATCATCATGCCCCTTATGTCTTGGGCTTCACGCATGCTACAATGGCCGGTACAAAGGGTTGCGATACTGTGAGGTTGAGCTAATCCCAAAAAGCCGGTCTCAGTTCGGATTGGGGTCTGCAACTCGACCCCATGAAGTCGGAGTCGCTAGTAATCGCAGATCAGCAACGCTGCGGTGAATACGTTCCCGGGCCTTGTACACACCGCCCGTCAAGTCACGAAAGTTGGTAACACCCGAAGCCGATGGCCTAACCCCTTGTGGGAGGGAGTCGTCGAAGGTGGGATTGGCGATTGGGACTAAGTCGTAACAAGGTAGCCGTACCGGAAGGTGCGGCTGGATCACCTCCTTTCTAAGGAGCTTCAACGTATTGGTTGAGCCACGCTGAACGCGAGTGTCGTTTGGGTGGTTTGCTCATGGGTGGAATGTTAGTTCAGGTGCCCTTGTGGTGCTGATGAGAATGTGTGTAATGTTGGTGCGCTTTTGGGTTTTGAGGTAACAAGCCATATGTGGTTTGTTGCTCTCAGGTTCCCGGCACGAGAGTAGTGACTGAGCTTTGTCTTTGGTTGCCTCGAGTGGTATCGGGTTGTTGTTTGAGAACTGTATAGTGGACGCGAGCATCTTCGAATGTAATGAAGATTTCTCAATCTCTTATGATTGGGTTTCTTTGATACTTTTGATTTTGTACTTAGTTAGTCAAGGTTTTATTATCTTTGATTTTATCTGTGTGTAAGTTATTAAGGGCACACGGTGGATGCCTTGGCACTAGAAGCCGATGAAGGACGTGTGAATCTGCGAAAAGCCTGGGGAAGCCGATAACAGGGCGTTGATCCCAGGATGTCCGAATGGGGAAACCCAGCAAGCCATCATGGTTTGTTACCACCAGTTGAATGTATAGGCTGGTTGGAGGGAACGAGGGGAAGTGAAACATCTCAGTACCCTCAGGAAGAGAAAATAACTAATGATTCTGTGAGTAGTGGCGAGCGAAAGCGGAAGAGACTAAACCTGTGGTGTGTGATACCGGTTGAGGGTTGCATCATGGGGGTTGTGGGAGTACGCATAACAGTTTCAACCGGCTGTTGACGTGATGTTCTAGCATGTAGGTGAACGCCTTGGGATGGGCGACCGGAGAGGGTGAGAGTCCTGTAATCGTAATGTGTTAGACCGCGTGTGTGCCACCCGAGTAGCACGGGGCTCGTGGAATCTCGTGTGAATCTGCCAGGACCACCTGGTAAGTCTAAATACTTTCTAGTGACCGATAGTGAATCAGTACCGTGAGGGAATGGTGAAAAGTACCCCGGGAGGGGAGTGAAATAGTACCTGAAACCGTGTGCTTACAAGCCGTTGGAGCCTTGTGGGGTGACAGCGTGCCTTTTGAAGAATGAGCCTGCGAGTTAGTGTTCTGTCGCGAGGTTAACCCGTGTGGGGAAGCCGTAGCGAAAGCGAGTCTGAATAGGGCGAGTGAGTGGCAGGATCTAGACCCGAAGCGGAGTGATCTATCCATGGCCAGGTTGAAGCGACGGTAAGACGTCGTGGAGGACCGAACCCACTTCAGTTGAAAATGGAGGGGATGAGCTGTGGATAGGGGTGAAAGGCCAATCAAACTCTGTGATAGCTGGTTCTCCCCGAAATGCATTTAGGTGCAGCGTTGCGTGTTTCTTGCCGGAGGTAGAGCTACTGGATGGCCGATGGGCCCCACAGGGTTACTGACGTCAGCTAAACTCCGAATGCCGGTAAGTGAGAGCGTAGCAGTGAGACAGTGGGGGATAAGCTTCATTGTCGAGAGGGAAACAGCCCAGACCATCAACTAAGGTCCCTAAGCGTGTACTAAGTGGGAAAGGATGTGGAGTTGCTTAGACAACCAGGAGGTTGGCTTAGAAGCAGCCACCCTTGAAAGAGTGCGTAATAGCTCACTGGTCAAGTGATTCTGCGCCGATAATGTAGCGGGGCTCAAGTACACCACCGAAGTTATGGCAATCAAGCGTTGTGCTTGGTTGGGTAGGGGAGCGTCGTGTATCCGGTGAAGCTGCGGTGTAAACCAGTGGTGGAGGGTATGCGAGTGAGAATGCAGGCATGAGTAGCGAATCACGGGTGAGAAACCCGTGCGCCGGATGATCAAGGGTTCCAGGGTCAAGCTAATCTGCCCTGGGTTAGTCGGGGCCTAAGGCGAGGCCGACAGGCGTAGTCGATGGATAACGGGTTGATATTCCCGTACCGGTGAAAAACCGCCCATACTGATATTTTGATGCTAACTGTGAGAAGCCGTTTGTAACCCCTTCACTTGTGTTGGGGAGCTTGTGGTGGACTGCAGGACCCGATTTTTGGAGGTAAACGTATTAACAGGTGTGACGCAGGAAGGTAGCCAAGCCACGCGATGGTTGTCGTGGTCTAAGCGTGTAGGGTATCCGGTTGTTAAATGCGCCGGTGTTGGCCTGAGACGTGATGGGACCCCGTTATTGGGGGATTTGGTGATCCTATGCTGCCGAGAAAAGCATCGACGTGAGGTTTTAGCCGCCCGTACCCGAAACCGACACAGGTGATCAGGTAGAGAATACTAAGGCGATCGAGAGAATCATGGTTAAGGAACTCGGCAAAATGTCCCCGTAACTTCGGGAGAAGGGGAGCCTTGAGCGTGACCGGTCCGTGCGACCGTGAGCGTGTATGGGTCGCAGAGAATTGGGGGAAGCGACTGTTTATCAAAAACACAGGTCCGTGCGAAGTCGTAAGACGATGTATACGGACTGACTCCTGCCCGGTGCTGGAAGGTTAAGAGGATTGGTTAGCCCCTTGTGGGCGAAGCTGAGAATTTAAGCCCCAGTAAACGGCGGTGGTAACTATAACCATCCTAAGGTAGCGAAATTCCTTGTCGGGTAAGTTCCGACCTGCACGAATGGAGTAACGACTTCCCTACTGTCTCAACCATGAACTCGGCGAAATTGCAGTACGAGTAAAGATGCTCGTTTCGCGCAGCAGGACGGAAAGACCCCGTGACCTTTACTATAGTTTGGTATTGGTGTTCGGTGCGGCTTGTGTAGGATAGGTGGGAGACTGTGAAGCATGGACGCTAGTTCGTGTGGAGTCGTTGTTGAAATACCACTCTGGTCGCTCTGGATGTCTAACTTCGGCCCGTGATCCGGGTCAGGGACAGTGCCTGATGGGTAGTTTAACTGGGGCGGTTGCCTCCCAAAAAGTAACGGAGGCGCCCAAAGGTTCCCTCAGCCTGGTTGGCAATCAGGTGTTGAGTGTAAGTGCACAAGGGAGCTTGACTGTGAGACTGGCAGGTCGAGCAGGGACGAAAGTCGGGACTAGTGATCCGGCGGTACGTTGTGGAACGGCCGTCGCTCAACGGATAAAAGGTACCTCGGGGATAACAGGCTGATCTTGCCCAAGAGTCCATATCGACGGCATGGTTTGGCACCTCGATGTCGGCTCGTCGCATCCTGGGGCTGGAGTTGGTCCCAAGGGTTGGGCTGTTCGCCCATTAAAGCGGTACGCGAGCTGGGTTCAGAACGTCGTGAGACAGTTCGGTCCCTATCCGCTGCGCGCGTTGGAAATTTGAGAAAGGCTGTCCTTAGTACGAGAGGACCGGGACGGACGAACCTCTGGTATGTCAGTTGTACCGCCAGGTGCATGGCTGATTGGCTACGTTCGGGAGGGATAACCGCTGAAAGCATCTAAGCGGGAAGCCTGTTTCGAGATGAGATTTCCTGGCAGCTTTGGGCTGTGTGAGGATCCCTATAGATGATGGGGTTGATAGGCTAGGTATGGACGCGGGGAATGCCCGTGGAGTTGACTGGTACTAATAGTCCGAAGGCTTACACTTTATAACTAGTGTGCTTGTGTTGTTTGTGTCCACTGTATGGTTTTGAGGTAACAACCCTGTTGGGTTGAATCAGCGAGGGGTTCTAGAGCTAACGCTCTAGAACCCCTCGCTTTTTTGCACCCAAAAACTACTCTTTACAAAAATAGAACAAATATTTTATATATTGTGCGGTTAAAAATACCCCTCCAGCTCAGCCCGTAGAATCAGAGTATGACACTCACCGAGCAAGAAGCACACACCTGGTTCAGAGCCGCCGGGGCTCCGCTGGTTATCCCTGCGCGAGAGCGTGCGCGATGGACTCTCGCCCGTTCTGCCCCGCTTTCTGCCTGGCTTATAGTTTCTTCCTTCACCTATCTTGCTTTGCTGTGGGGCCTAGCCCAGCTTGATGTGGAGGCGCAGGACGGAGGTGTACCGGTAGACGTGCCAGACAGCGTCCTGACGCCCATCTTCATTGCCCTAGCCCTCGTGCCGCCCCTTCTGCTTCTGGTTGTACCCTGGGCCGTATCGCGCTTACTAGAGCCCCTGCCCTTCTGGCGCCAAACCCTAATTGGTGCGCTGCTTCTGCCTCTAGCGGCTTTCTCCATGCTGCCGCAGACTGCCCGCTGGATGGGGCTGGCAGATGTTGCTGACGCCTTTGCTGCCGGTGACGTGCTCTGGATCCTGGGGGCTACGCTCCTAGCTGTTTACCTGGGCTTGGATTCCCTGTGCTACTGGGCGCTTCGGCAGGTGGTGAAGGAGTTGGCTACCCTTTCAAGCATGGTGGTCAAGGTGCTGCCGGTGCTCATGATTGCGGTGCTCTTCTTTTTTGTGAACGGCGATATCTGGCGTGTGGCTGCGGCTTTGAGTATGCAGCGTACTCTGCAGGTGGTGGCTATCCTGACAGTGCTAAGCTTTCTGGTTGTTTCGTCGACAGTAACCGAGAAGACCCGCCGGCTGCTGGGTGCCCGTAAAGGGGATAAGGTGGAGGAGTTTACGGACGCCGAGTACGCGGGTGCTGCTCTACAGGCTGGGGACAGGTGGCGTCAGGAGCTTAAAAATTTGCCCGCCGCGGGCTTGGGTCGCCCGGCTGATTTTAGGTGGGGCGAGTGGAATAACCTGGTGCTTCTTCCGATTGTGGTGCAGATGATTCAGGCCGTACTTTTTGCCGGGGTTGTTTTTCTGTTTTTTGTTTGGTTTGGCACGATCGCTATCCCTGATGCCACCATTACGAGCTGGCTGGGTTTTGAGGCCTCTAAGGTGACCCTGTTGGGTGTGCAGTTCCCGTTTACGGACGTTCTAGTGAAGGTGTCGATGGTGTTGGGGGCTTTTGCTGCTCTTAACTTTGCTGCGCAGACTAGCACGGATTCCCGGTATGCGGAGGAGTTCTTGGAGCCTGCCATCGGCCAGGTGCGGCGCACGGTCATGGTGCGAAATATCTACCGGGCCCGCGATAGGTAAGCCCCTTGCATCCTGGCGTGTATTCTAGCCTCTTTTATGAGAGGAGCTAATAACGGGCATGAGACGGGTCTTAGTGCCCGAACATGACCTTGTAGGCCAGGAAGAACATGAGGGCGGCGA
This sequence comes from Rothia sp. SD9660Na, assembly GCF_030064065.1. NCBI lineage: Bacteria > Bacillati > Actinomycetota > Actinomycetes > Micrococcales > Micrococcaceae > Rothia > Rothia sp. SD9660Na. The sequence continues at coordinate 2,329,504 of NZ_CP125946.1, read as the reverse complement.
TGCCGGCGTCCAGCACGCGCCAGGCACGGGGGTTGGCGAAGACAGGACGCAGGAAGCGGCTGCACGAGGCCAGGAGGGTAAACCAGATGGCACTACCGGTGACCGTACCCGCATAGAAAAGCCAGCGGTAATCCCCCTGCTGCGCTGCGATACCGCCTATGAGCACAAAGGTGTCGAGATAGGTGTGGGGGTTGAGGTAGGTCATGGCAGCTGCAATGAGTAGGGCCTTGCCCAGGGTTTGCGGCCCGGAGTCTTCGCTGGTGACCTTCATAGCGGACGGACGCAGGGCGCGTTGTGCTGCCAGGGCCCCGTAGATGATGAGGAAGGCACCTCCACCCCAACGCAGGATCTCCAGCATCCAGGCGGCTGAGTCCACCAGGGACCCGATACCCAGAACCCCCAAGCCGATGAGCAGGGCGTCAGAGAGGATGCAGAAGAGGGCGATAGGCCAGATAAATTTGCCGATGATACCCTGCTTCAGCACGTAGGCGTTTTGGGCACCTATGGCCACGATGAGTGAGAGCGAGGTGCCGATGCCAAAGAGGACGTGGGGGAGAATTTCTGCGATAGTCACGAGAATCTATGGTAGGTGACTAGCTTTCATAAAGCTATCTAATGAAACTTTAATAGCATAAGATATTCTTATGATGCGTTTTACTACCGACCAGCTCCAAACCTTCGTTACCGTCATTGAATACGGCACCTTTGACGCGGCGGCCGATATTCTGGGCGTCAGCGCCTCGGCGATCTCTCAGCGTATCAAGGCTATGGAGCAGTTGGCTGGGAGGGTCCTCCTCAAGCGCACCAATCCGGTGGCCCCCACAGAATCGGGGCAGAGCGTCCTGCGTATCGCCCGGCAAAGCGAATTTCTGCATGCAGAAATGGAGCGTGAACTCGGCGGTAGTGAAGAGGGACAGAGCGTAGCTGTAGCCGTCAACGCTGACTCTCTGGCCACCTGGTTCCTCTCGGCTGTGGCCGAACTAGCTGCTCGTGACCGTATCTTCTGCGACGTGCGCAGGGAAGCTGAATATCACTCGTCCGCCCTGCTGCGTTCGGGGGAGGTGATGGCTGCTCTGACCTCCCAGCCGGAGCCCATCGCCGGTTGTTCCGTTGAGAAGCTGGGCGATATTCGCTACCGGGTGGTAGCCTCCCGTGACTATCTAGAGCGCTACTTCCCTGACTATCCACAGGCTACCGTCGAACAGCTGGCGTTAGCGCCAGTGGTGGAGTTTGACCGGAAGGACTTTGGGTTAGCATCAGCGCGCGGGTTACTGGTTGACCGCTTTGCGGTAAACCCTGACTCTTGGCAGGGGTCACCCACTATTTACCTGCCCAGCTCACCTGACTATGCCAGGGCCGTCCTGGGTGGAATTGCTTGGGGTATTCTGCCCGAGGTGCAGGCTTTAGAAGCTCTTGCCTCCGGAGACCTGGTGGAACTCGCCCCTCAGCCTGTTGATGTGCCGCTCTACTGGCAGCATTGGAACATTAGCTCTCCCGTCTTGGCTAGGCTGAGCGAGAGGGTCTACGCCGCCGCGGCTGGCGAGGGTGTGCTGCGCTAGGGGTTGAACCCGGTGCAAAAATTTCTTTGTAAATTTTTTGCCATAGGACTTGCGTAGCTAAAACTTTACTTGTAAAGTAATAACTGTTGAAAACAAACCGTACCGCTCGAAAGGCATAATCATGGCAGAACTCACCGCAGGCACCTGGAACTACGACTCAGCCCACTCAGAGGTAGGCTTCACCGTCCGTCACGCAGGCATCACCAAGGTGCGCGGCACCTTCGACCAGGTCGACGCCCAGCTCGTCGTCGCTGACAACATCGCAGACTCCACCATCAAGGCAACCGCACAGATTGCCTCGGTTAACACCAACAATGCTGATCGTGACGGCCACCTGCGCAGCGCAGACTTCTTCGATGCAGACGCTCACGCCACCATGACCTTCGAATCAACCTCCTTCGATCTTGACGGCGAAGACCTGACCATCGCAGGTAACCTCAGCATCAAGGGTGAAACCCGCCCCGTCACCTTCACCGGCGATTTCACCGGTGCAGTTGTCGATGCCTTCGGGGTTACCCGCGCCGGTGCATCTGTCTCAGCAACCATCTCCCGCAAGGACTTCGGCATCACCTGGAATGCCGCAGTTGAAGCCGGCGGCGTGCTGGTCTCAGATAAGGTCGTTATCAACCTCGATGTAGCCTTCACCGCTCCCGAAGCGTAATCAGCAGACTCCCATCGTGAGAACGCTGACGAGATAAAGCACACTGCTTGAGGCATATACCCAAGCCAAGGTGCAAAATCAGCTGGACTCGAGCTGATAGGTGTTGTGTAGCCCTGCCCTTCCCTGCCTTACGGTAGGGGAGGGCAGGTTGCTTTAAGAGAAAGGACGCACGTGGTCAGCTTGATGGAGAGATACCAGGTGGTTCTGTACCTACTCGCGCTAGGGGCAGGTGCGGCGGCTTCCTTTGTGTCGCCTCTTGCTGCCCTCGCTCAACCACTGGTGACCCCGGCTCTTGGGCTGCTACTCCTAGCTACCTTTCTCACCCTTCCCCTGCGTGGACTTCTAGAGACCGGTGCGCTCACGGGCTTTACTAAAACCCTGCTAGCCCTCAACTTCTTACTGGTGCCCCTGGTGGTGGCTCTACTTTTGCTGGGATTTCGGTGGCTAGTGCCCGATGTTCCTGATCTTCTGCTCTTTACCGCAGGGCTCGTGCTCCTGACACCCTGCGTGGATTATGTGGTAACTTTTGCGGGCCTAGCGGGTGGTGCCCACCTGCGGCTGCTGTCCCTTACTCCGCTCCTGCTTTTGGCGCAGATGGGCCTGACCCCTATGTGGCTTCTTCTCTTTCGTTCGGTCGGTATCTGGCGTGGAGATTTTCTGGCGGACGGCACCCTTTGGCAGGCCTTGCCGCAACTGGGGGTTGCTCTTGCGGTGGTGGCGGTTCCTCTGATCTGCGCTACTCTTATTCAGGGCGTTGGTGGGGTGGTTCAAGCGCGCTCTGAAGATGTGGCGGGTTTGTTAATGGTGCCCCTCATGGTGTTGGTTCTCTTGATAACCCCTGCTGCCCATGCCTCCCATATAACCCTTCTTGCGTCCTATCTCCTACCTCTGGCATGCCTATATGCCATATACGCCATATTTATGGGTTTGCTATCGGGCTACCTACTTGCACACTACGGTAGAGCCCTTCCAGTCCCCGAGCGGATTGCCCTTACCTTCTCAACGGTCACGCGCAATGCCCTGGTGGTACTGCCCCTGGTGCTCGGTCTCTCCACCGCTCTGGCAGGCGAGCCGGCGTCCGCCCTCATGCCCCTGGCCGTCCTCACCCAAACCCTGGTAGAACTCCTCGCCTTCACCCTGCTGGTGGCCCTCTACCGCACGCAAAAAATCCCCGCTACCACAGACCGTAACGGGGATAGAGCACACGGAGCGAGCGTCTAGCCCACCACCGCCTGCCACACAAAATAAATAGCCACAGCAGCAACCACACCAAACAAGGCCCAGCGGCGCAGTTTAGTCTCGAACCGGGCAGCACGAATATCGGCACGTTGATCCAGCGTCTCGTCGGGGTCAACCGGCGCTAAGTTAGACGGATTAGTGGTCTCAGGTTTCTTCTCAGCCACAGTGGCACCCTAGCGCCAGCGGGTGGTCATAATCAGCCCCACCATCATGAAGCTAATGCCGATACCAATATTCCAGTTGCCAATACCCGGAATCGGGTACACCGACTGGGAAATATAGAAAGTAATAATCCATAGCACGCCAATCACAATCATGGCGAACATAATCACGCGATACCAGAGGGGGGTCGGCGACGGGAAATCATCGTCGCTGTACATCGACTCCGCAACGCGGCGCAGCTCCGCCTCTTCAAAATCCTCGTCACGAATAGACTTCGACTCAGCCACTTTTCCTCCAGTAGGGGAGCAGTGCTCCCGGCAGTTCATAAAATATAGGGTCAGAGACGATTTTAACCGCAGTAGCTGAAAAAGTTCTAACATTAAACAGTTCCCCGCAATCGTCCCGTGCCGAGGTGAGATGTGACCACAGCCGTCCCCACTACTAGCCGCCACGCGACTTCCCCTGCCGGGCGCACCCCCCTGCAATGGGCAATTCAGATCATCGGTGAACTGCTGATTACTGCCGGTATCGTCTTACTTCTCTTTGTTGCCTGGCAACTCTGGTGGACCAACATCGACGCCAACCGCACCCAGCAGCAAGCCGTCGACAGTCTCATCCAAGAATTCAACAGCGGTAGCGGGCGCCCCGGCCCCGCCGCCACCGGCCAGGGGGACAATACCGAGGGGGCGGCATCCGGAAACGTCGTACCCGACTACGACCCCGCCAACCCACCGGTTGCCACCCCGCCTGCCTACGGGCAGGCCTACGGCGTGGTCTACATTCCCCGGCTAGGCCAAAACTACGCCCGCCCCCTGGCTGAAGGCGTAGGCACCGATGTGCTCGATACCCTGGGGCTAGGACGCTACCCCAGCAGCCAGATGCCCGGAGAATACGGCAACTTTGCGCTGGCAGGCCACCGCCAAACTAACGGGGCCGTGCTCGATAACATCGACCTGCTTGAGAGCGGCGACAACATCTACATACGCACTGCCGAAGGCTACTACACCTACCGGGTCTACGAGCACAAAATTGTGCTTCCTACCCAGGTGGAGGTCATCGCCCCTAACCCCGACCAGCCCGAAGCGCCCCTCGCCGACGCAGACCGCCGTCTACTCACCCTCACCAGCTGCCACCCCCGCTACGGCGATACTGAACGCTACATCGTCCACGCCGAATTTATCAGCTGGCAGCCTGCTGAAGCGGGTGCCCCCGAAGAAATCGCCGCCATCGCCGGCTAAAGCTAACCACCGCCGTCCACCCCAAGGAACCCCATGTACGCCTGGATTTTCCGTCACCTACCCGGCCCCCTGTGGCTGCGCATCATCATCGCTATCGCTCTGATAGCGGCCGCCGTCTACCTGCTCATGGAATACGTCTTCCCCCACTTCGCCGAGTACAGCCCCTTCAACACCGACGTGACCATGGAGCAATAAGCACCAGACGCCCGCCTCGCCCCGTGCGATAGAATCAAAACACCATCACGAAAGGGCAGGTGCCATGACTAAAATTCTCGTCATCGATAACTACGACAGCTTCGTCTTTACCCTGGTCGGTTACATCCAGCAGCTCGGCGCTGAAACCACCGTTATCCGTAACGACGAACTGAGTCTTGACGAGACCATAGCCCTGGCCCAGGAGCACGACGGCGTGCTCGTCTCACCCGGCCCCGGCAACCCTGCTGAAGCGGGCGTCATCATCGACGTGATCAAATGGGCCAAGACTGCTCATAAGCCCCTGCTCGGCGTCTGTCTGGGCCACCAGGCCCTCGCCGAAGCCTTCGGCGGGGTAGTGGGCCACGCCCCCGAGCTCATGCACGGTAAGACATCCCAGCTGGTGCACACCGGCCAGTCCGTCTTCAAGGACCTGCCCAGCCCCTTCACCGCTACCCGCTACCACTCTCTCGCTGTTGAACCTGCCACCCTGCCCGCTGAACTAGAGGTTACCTCCAGCACCGATAATGGCATCATCATGGGCCTGCGCCACGTCACCGCCCCCCTGCACGGCGTGCAGTTCCACCCCGAATCGGTACTTACTGAAGGTGGCTATCTCATGCTCGGTAACTGGCTCGAAGAAGTAGGTCTAGAAGGGGCCGCAGCCCTGGGCGCGACCCTCTCTCCCCTCATTGAACCGGCAGCCTAATACCAGCTTGATAGCCCAAAAACTCCTATAAGAAAGCCGCCCTCCCCACATGTGGGGAGGGCGGCTTTCTTATAGGTTTAGCACGACCTAGTCGTTGTTGTTACCTCTTGCGCTCGCTGCTGCGCTCGGGGTTACCTGGGCAGTGGCCGTAGCGGCAGGCTGAGTGGCCTGGGCCGTAGCCGCTGCACTCGGTGCGGTAGTAGCTGCCACGCTGGGAGCGCTGGTCGCTACAGGGGCAACTGCCACGCGAATAGTCACGGTTGAGCCCTGCTCAATCAGGGTTCCGGCAGTGGCGCTCTGCGAGATAACGGTGCCAGCGGGCTGGGCGGTGGTGGTGACGGTTTCGATATTGGTGCTCAGCAGGGTATCTGATGCGGTCAGTGCTGCGATAGCGGCATCGCGGCTCAGTCCGACCAGGCTGGGGACCTCAACCTTACCGTTGGAGAGAATGATATTGATGGTCGCACCGGCATCGGCCTGTTCGCCGGAGCCGGGGGTTACACCAACAACCATGCCCGCGGGGATGGTGGGGCTGTTGACGGTGGTGGTGCGGCCGGGCACGAAGCCAGCGTTCGTGAGAGTCTCACGCACGTACTGTTCACTCTGGCCCTCAAGGTTGGCGGGCACGGTTAGCACAGCCGGGCCGGACGATACAGTCACAACAACCTCGCTGCCCTCTTCAGCTTCGAGGCCGGTCACGGGGGAGGTCTTGATAACTGAACCCTTGGGAATAGTGTCGGAGTGCTCTTCTTCGAACTTGAGTGCGAAGTTCAGGTTACGCAGCTGGGTTTCGGCTTCTTCCTTGGTCAAGCCCTGAACCGCGGGAACCACGTGGACGGGAACCTCGTTGAGCTTGGCCTGGTAGTAGAGCACGGAGCACAAACCGAAAGCAGCCAGCAGAAGAATCAGCAGGGTGGTCAGAGCCTTGCCCCAGGCGTTACGGCGGCGCTTTGTGCGGGCCTTAGCCGGGTCCTGGCCGTAGCCGTAACCGTAGAGTTCTTCGTCGGTGTATTCAGACTGGGCGTTGTCGAAGAAGCTGCCAATGCCGGCTTCTTCGGTTTCGCGCGGAGCGGCGGCTACAGCGCCTGCTGCGGCGCCTGCGCCCAGGCTAGCTGCACCGAAAGCGGTGGTTGCTTCGGTGGGATCCTGATCGCTACCGGTAAGTATGCCGCTTTGGGCATCTTTGAGGGCGGACGCAAATTCGCTGGCGCTCTGGTAACGGCTGGCAGGGTTCTTGGCTAGGCCCTTGAGTACAGCGGCATCGAGAGCCGGGGAGACCTCTTCTGAGGCGAAGGCGCTGGGAGGCTGAGGGGTCTCGCTCAGATGCTTACCGGCCAGTTCCACGTTGGTGGGGGCGTCGAAGGGGGAGCGCCCCGCCAGCATCTCGTACACCACGCAGGCAGCTGAGTAGACATCGCTGCGGGCGTCGACGGTCTCGCCGCGGGCCTGCTCGGGGGAGATGTAGCGGGCGGTGCCCATGACGGTGTTGGCCTTGGTCAGGGCATCACCGGCCTCTTCGGCGGCGCGGGCAATGCCGAAGTCCATGACCTTAATCTGACCGGGCTCGCCCAGATCACGGTCCTCTGCCGTCTGGGGCAGAATCATGACGTTAGTGGGCTTGATATCGCGGTGCACGATACCTGCGCTGTGGCTGTAGTCGAGAGCCTCGAGAATCTGCACACCGTAGGCTAGGGCCTGGGCCTGATCGACCTTGCTGCGAGACATGGCGTCGCGCAGGGTGGTGCCCTGAACCAGCTCCATGACCATGAAGGGCACAGAGACCTCAGAGCTACCTACCTGAATATCGAAGGAGCCGGTGTCGTAGACACCTACGATAGAGCGGTGGTTGAGGGCCGCGACGGCCTCTGCCTCGCGCTGAAAACGGGCACGGAAGATGACGTCCTGAGCATGCTCAGTCCGCAGAACCTTGAGCGCAACCTTGCGCCCCAGGCGTGTATCAACCGCCTCGTAGACGGTCGCCATGGCGCCGGAGCCGATAACGGCTCCGACCTCGTAGCGCTGATCGATAGTTTCAGGAACCTGCTGGTCCATGTATTCACCCATCATTTCCGGTGGAGTTTAGTTGCCGGTTGAATTAGCACTCGGTGAGGCTGATTCGGAGCCGGTGGTTGACTGTGATGCTGAGGCGCTCGGCGATGCGGATGCCGATGCACTGGCAGCGGGGGCCTTGGCCACGTAGACGTCTACGCTGCTCCCTACCTCAATGCGGGACCCCGAGGTGGGGCTGGTGCGTAGCACGGTACCTTCGCGGGCACTGCTGCTTTCTTCAAAGTGAATCTGCACGTTTACGCCCAGGCCGGTAATCGCGTTGATGGCCTCTTCAGAGTCTGTACCCTCCAGATTACTGGGTAGGGTCACTGATTTGGGGCCGGTGGAGTACTGCACGGTAATGGTTTTGCCCACTTCTACGCTACCGGTAGGTGAAACGGAGAGCACGGTGTCTACTGCGGAGTCGGAGGTGACGCCGGTGGTGCGGGTTGAGAAGCCCATAGCGGTGAGTTCGTTGACGACATCATCGAGGGGGCGGCCTTCGAAGGAGGCTGAGTCAATTTCAATGCGGGTTGGGGTCTCAGCCGCGCTGGCTTCTTCGGTGGTGGGTGAGACGCTGACGGTTGAGACGGTGCCTGACGCTGTGGGGGTCGTATCGCCGGTAGTGCTGGAGCGGTTGCTGCCAGCTAGTACGAACCAGACGACGGCGGCAATGAGGAGCAGGGCAAGCACCAGGGACACCCAGCCCCAGGGGCTCTTCTTCTTCGCCTGGGGCTCGGCTGTCGGGTAGGCGGCAGCGGCCGGGGCGCTGGGTACACGGGCGGTGGTGGGCTCGGGTTCGTAGTGGACTCCCGAGCCAAACCGGGCCGCTGCGGGAGCCACGGCGGTGGGGGCCGTCATGACCTGGGTGGCCTGGGTATCTGCCCCCTGCGGCAGGAACTTGCCCAGGGGTGGTACAGCCTTAATGGCGGCCGGGATGTCGCGGCGGCGGATAGCGTCAATAGCGGACGCCAGCGCGGTTGCGGTCTCGGGTCGGTCCGCCGGGTCCTTGGAGAGCAGGCACATGATGAGCGCTGCTGCGGGGGCGGGGACGTCCTTGGGCAGGGGCGGCGGTGGGTCGTTAACCTGTGCCAGGGCGATGGCAATCTGTGATTCGCCGGTGAAGGGGCGCTTGCCGGCCAGACATTCATAGCCGATGATGCCCAGAGAGTATATATCTGAGGAGGGGGTGGCCTGCTGGCCTGTTGCCTGCTCAGGCGCCAGGTACTGGGCGGTGCCCATGACCTGGCCGGTGGCAGTGAGGGGCACCTGGTCAGCCAGGCGGGCGATACCGAAGTCGGTGACCTTCACCCGCTCGTCCGGAGTGATAATCAGGTTGCCGGGTTTTACGTCGCGGTGCACGAGACCCTGGGCATGGGCGGCCGCCAGGGCGCGGGCGGTCTGCGCCATGATATTGAGGATGCGGTCAGCAGGTAGCTGCTTGTCGCGCTCAATGATGTTAGACAGTGGCTCACCGGGAACCAGCTCCATGACCAGGTAGGCAGAGCCGTCCTCTTCACCGTAGTCGAAGACGTTGGCGACGCCGGGGTGGTTGAGCAGGGCGGTGTGGCGGGCTTCGGCGCGGAAACGCTCCAGGAAGCCGGGGTCGCCCGTATATTCCTCTTTCAGAATCTTTACGGCGACGGTACGGCCCAAGACCTTATCGCGCGCCTTCCAGACCTCGCCCATACCGCCAATCGCGATACGCTCGGTCAGGGTGTAGCGACCACCAAGAGTCACATCTACCGAAGGCCTCACTTGTTCAACACCGCCTCAAAAAGTTGTTTACCTGCGGGAGCAGCAAGCTGCGCCCCTGTTGTGACGTCTACACCTTCATAGACTACCGCGACAGCTACCTGCGGGTCGTCAGCCGGAGCGAAACCGGTGAACCAGGAGTTATTCAACCCTGTGTCTCCAATTTCAGCGGTACCGGTCTTACCGGCCACCTGAACCCCGCTCACCGCAGCGCCCGAGGCGATACCGTTACTCACGCCGTTTACCATCCACTCTGTTACCTGATTGGCGGCATCGGCTGAGGTGGAGCGTCGTAGCTCCTCAGCTGAGAACTCGTATAGCGAGCTGAGGTTGTGAGACTTAACCGACCTAATCAGGTTAGGTTTCATCTGCACACCGTCGTTAGCGATAGCTGCGCTCATCATAGCAACCTGCAAAGGGGTGGTCTTCACATCGTACTGACCAATAGACGCCTGTGCTAACTGGCTGTCTTCCATGTTAGTCGGGAAGACCGACTGTGACACAGCCAGGGGAATCTGGAGCTCCTGCCCGTAGCCGAAATTGCTTGAGGTCTGGGCGATGGTTTCTTCACCCAGGTCCATAGCAATCTGCGCGAAGGGGGTGTTGCAGGACTGCGCCAGGGCCCACTCGATGGTGACGGACGTGCGGGTTGAGCACTGGCCGCCGGTGTAGTTGGGCAGGGTGACGGTGGTGTTCGGCAGGGTCAGGTTCTGCGGGTTGGGAATCACCGAGTCTGCATTGTATTTACCCGATTCGAGGGCGGCCACGGCGTCAATAATTTTGAAGGTTGAGCCGGGAGCGTAGGTATCGCCCGCGATAGCGCGGTTGTAGAGGGGATGGTTGGCGTCCTCATTGAGGGCTGCGTACTGGGACAGTACCGACTCGGCGTTGTGGGACGAGAGGGCGTTGGGGTCGTAGGAGGGGGTGGACACCATGGCCAGAATTTCGCCGGTCTTGGGGTCGAGGGCCACGATAGAGCCCTTGTAGCCGTCCAGCAGGTCGTAGGCCAGCTGCTGGAGCTCACTGTCGATGGTCAGCTCAACGCTGGCCCCCTGGGCGGTGTTGCCGGTGAACATCTGGGCCAGGCGGTCGTAGAACTGGGCGTCGGAGTTGCCCGAGAGCTGGTCATCCATGGCAGACTCAAGCCCGGTTGCCCCGTAGATGGATGAGAAGTAGCCGGTGAGCCCCGCGTAGAGCTCGGGCTGGGAGTAGGTGCGCTGGAAGGCGTAGCCGTCGTTCGATTCTACGGACGAGGCAATTTCTACGCCGTCAACCACAATGGACCCGCGCTGGGAGCCGTAGCTTTCGTAGAGGGTTCGGGAATTCCAGGCGTTGGCCTGCAGGTTTTTAGCGTCGAAGAATTGGATATAGGTCAGGGTGCCCAGCAGCAGCACGAAGACGCAGGCCGCAGCAATCCATGCCCGGCGGATAGCTTTATTCACCGTGAGCACCTCCTGAACGGTTGGTTTCGGTAATTCTAGAAATGACGGACGTGGCGCCCTCGGGCTCGTATCCCTCGTAGTCGATGCTGTCTGCCTCGTCGAACTCTTCTACCACGTGCGGGGCACGGGCGGTGTGGGAGATAGCGAGCAAGATGGCTACGATAACCCAGTTTGAGAGTAGGGAGGAGCCACCGGCGGACATGAAGGGGGTGGTGAGACCCGTCAGCGGAATCAGGCGGGTGACGCCGCCAATGACCACGAAGAGCTGAATCACGATGAGGGCTGAGAAGCCTGCTGCTAGGAGCTTGCCGAAGGCGTCGCGGGTGCCCAGGGCAGCGCGGAAGCCGCGGGAGACTAGTAGCAGGAAGAGCATGAGGATAGCCCCCAGGCCCAGTAGACCCAGTTCTTCACCCAGAGCAGTGATAATCATGTCTGAGTTGGAATATGAGACCAGGTCGGGGCGGCCGTTGCCCCAGCCGCGTCCGAATAGGCCGCCAGAGGCCAGGCCGAAGAGGCCCTGCACAATTTGACCCGAGCCGCCCAGGGGCTGGTTGTAAATCTCGGGATCAAAGGCATGGACCCAGGAATTGATGCGGTAGTAGACGTGGGAGATGTAGTTGTAGGCCAGCACACCACCAGCAGCTACGAAGAGTAGGCCCAGGGCGACCCAGGTGAGGCTTCCTGTGGCCAAGAAGAGCATGGCCAGGAAGATGCCGAAGAAGAGAATGGCCGAGCCCAAATCGCGCTGGAAAACCAGCACCGCCAGCGAGACAAACCAGGCGATAAACATAGGGGCCAGGTCTTTAAAGCGGGGCAGGCGTACCGGACCGATGCGCTTACCGGCCAGCATGATCAGGTCGCGGTGGGTTGAGAGATAACCGGCGAAGAAGATAGCCAGGGTAATCTTGGCGACTTCACCGGGCTGGAAGGTGCGACCGCCGAGTGAAATCCAGATGCGGGCACCGTTAATTTCGGTACCAATGACCGGTAGTAGCGGCAGCAGAAGCAGCACAATCGAGGCAGCTAAGGATATATAGGTGACCTTCCGCAGCACCCGGTGGTCGCGCAGGAAGAAGAGCACCACGGCTGAGGCAACCATGGCCAGCCCGGTCCACATGAGCTGGGCGGCTCCCGCGTTGGCGGTGGTGGTCAGGTCGATACGGTAGATCATAGCCAGGCCCAGCCCGTTCAGCGCGACTGCAATCGGCAGAATGAAGGGGTCGGCATAGCGGGCCCTCATATACATGACAGCGTGTAGCACCAGGGCACCTACACTTTGAACGGTCAGGGCCTGCAACCACATACGGTTAGCCAGGGCCGCTTCGGGGTCTACCAGGTACATGGCGGCAGGGCAGAGCAACACCGCGAGTACGGTGAGTACCAGTTCGGTCAGGCGGCGGGAGCGGGGCAGCTCAACCGCAGGCGCGGCAGATGAAGCGCTCACTAGTTACCTCCCTGGGTAGTTGTGCTGGTATCGGGTGTTGGGCTGGTTTCGGACGCCGGGCTCGGCTCACCCGAGGCACTGGCAGAAGCACTCGGGGTGGGCTCCGCCGTGGTGACGGTTCCCGGTGTGACCGTAGCCGGTAGCTGGTCGCGCAGGTTCTGCACGATCTGCTCAGCCTCGTCCTGGCTCGTGGCGGTGATAGTGCTGCGCAGAAGGGACTGGGAGAACTCCGGTAGGGAGCTGACCTCAATATCGGTCTCTTCCACCACACTGTTTAGGCTCACCGGCCCCAGGGATTGATTGATGCCGTTGAACACCGTCACGTGGTCGTCCTTAACACCTACGTAGTATTGGGTTTTGGTCCACGAGAAGAAGCTCCACGCACTCGCCGCCAGAACCGCCAGGGTCAGGGCAGCCACGAAGATGCGCATGGGCCAGCGGTGTGGCGACGGAGCGACCTCGTTGCTCAGGGCAACCCGGTATTCCTCGGGCAGTTCGGCAGGCTCCAGGGCCTGGGTAGTCTGCTGGTGGGAGAGGGTGCTGATGTTCTGGGCTGTGCGGGCTGTCACCGCCGGAATCATGCCGGTCTGGGTTGCGTTAGCGGCAGCTCCCACCAGGTCGTGGGGGCGCTCCGAGAGCTCCTGGCGCAGCACGGACGCCGGGGTCGGCTCGTCCTCACCGTCACCGGTGGTGGCGGTGGCGGCGTCCACCCCGGCTTTGACCGTCATGGTGTTGAGCACGCCGTCGGTGAAGGACTCGCCGCGCCACTTGCCGTGGCGCAGGGCGTTACGCATCTTGGCGTGCTGGGGCATGCGGCGGCGCCAGGGGGCGCGGCGCTCGCCGTCCTCGTCTACCGGCTCACCGGCGTCCGCCCCCTCTGCCTGGCTGTCGCTAGAGGCAGGCTCAGCGGCCTCCTGCTCCACGGTGGAGTAAACCCCCACCAGCTCGCCGTCCTTACCGTACTTGCGCACCGGGATAATCGGCTGCGGGGCGGTAATTGCCGCTGAGAGGGAGTCCTCGCTAATGACCTGCAGGGCTACTACGGTTACGTTGTCGGGGGCGCCGCGTTCTAAGGTCATGTCGGTCAGAATATCGACCACCTGCTGCAGGTCGCCGGTGGAGCGCATGACCGCCTCAATCTCAGCTACCTGCACCACGGCGTCCAGGCCGTCAGAGCTCAGCACCCACTTTTCGCCCACCACGGCGTCCAGGGTGCGAAGCTCAAGCTCGGGGGAAGCATCAACATCGCCCAGCACTCGCATAATCACGTTCTTGTGCGGGTGAGCCTCAGCCTCCTCGGGGCTAATACGCCCCTCTTGCAGCAGGCGCTGCACAAAGGTGTGGTCGGTGGTGACCTGCTCAAATACTCCGTCCCGCAGGCGGTAGGCGCGCGAATCACCAATATGGGCCATCTCAATACGGTCGCCATCAATCAGCAGAGCCGTGCAGGTGGTACCCATACCCGCCAAACGCGGGTTTAGCGCTACCAGCTCATTCATGATGATATTGGCATTCACGATCTCATCGGCCAGGTACACCCCGGCATTACCCTCAAAACCTGCCCGGTCAAGAGGAGTCAAATCAAGCACCGTGGTCGCCGACGCAACATCGCCGCCCACGTGCCCGCCCATACCGTCGGCAACAACCGCCAGGTAGTGGCCGGCATAGCCGGAATCATCGTTCTTAGAGCGCACTCGCCCCACATCGGAGCGGGCCGCAAAACGGAAAGCGATACTCATGCACTAGGCTTTCAGCTGCATGGTGGTACGGCCAACCCTAAAGAGCTGGCCAGCCTCAAGCGGAGTGGCACGGGTCAGGCGGGTATCACCCACAAAAGTGCCGTTGGTTGACCCCATATCTTCAAGGAACCAGCGTGACCCCTGCGGGAAAAGACGGGCGTGACGGCCCGAAGCGTAGTCGTCCTGCAAAGACACCTCAATATCGGTGGCGCGGCCAATCGTCACCGGGCTATCGCCCAGGCGCATGGTAGCCCCGGCCTGGGTGCCGTCCACAATCGTCAGCAGGGACGGACGTGCCGGAGGGGCAGCCGCCGGCGCCGGGTGGGCGGGAGTCGCAGGAGCAACCGGCGCATCAACAGCGGCGTCCTCAAACTGAGCCCGCGCAGTGCGGATATTACGCCCCACACCCAGGTCGCGGCGCGACGCGGCCAGAACCATAAAAATAAACAGCCACAGCAGTCCCAAGAAGGCGAAACGTAAAACCGTCACGGTAATTTCAGATGCCACAAGCTACCCCTTACGAACCATCAGACGGAAAACAATACGGGCCCGGCCCATCTCAATCACAGAGCCGTTGCGCAGCTCAGCGCGGCCGTGTAGGCGCTTACCGTCGAGGTAAGAACCGTTCGTGGATCCCAGATCAACTGCCAGATAGGTGCCATCCTGCTCCACAATATCGAGGTGGCGGCGTGAGACACCCGTATCTTCAACGGTGATATCTGCGTTCGACCCGCGCCCCAGGGTAACCGGCAGATCGCGCACGACCACGCGCTCGCCGTTGATGTCGAGCACCACCTGGGGGGTGGGGGCGGGGCGACGAGACTGTGGCAGCTTGTGGGCGGGCACCGGCTCGGTGCGCGGGGGCGCCGCCGGGCGGGTAATGCGCGTGGGAACTGACTGGGGTGCGGACGCCGGGTGGGCAGGTGCTGCCTGCTGGGCAGGGGCCTGCGCGGCCTCGTCCTGCGGGGCCTGCATCTTCTTTACCGTGCTGGTGACGTCGAAGCTGCCCGGTTCAAGCTCGTTGTTGAGCGAGAAGGTCACGCGCACCGCCCCGCGCAGGGAGTAGCCCTGGTCGCGGGCGTGGCGGATGACTACGTCGCAGAGCTCTTCAGCCAGGGGCACACCCCACTGCTGGGCTCGTGAGAAGTCGCTGGCTGAGAACTCAGCGGTGAAGTTGTTGGGGGCGATGGTGCGCCCGGACGAGACGGAAAAGGCCTTGTTGTCCATCTCGGTGCGGAGCCGGTTGGCGATATCTACGGGCTCAAAAGTGCCGCCCTTGCTGAAGGTGCCACGCACGGCCTTTTCTAGGCCCTGTTCAAGTCTGTCGATGAACCCCATGCTTGCCTCCTTCAACACAAAACTACGGGTGCACCGCGCCGTGTTCTGCGGGTGCTTGAGCTGATTCGCTGCGCAGGGTGTGCGCACAGCCTAAGCTTCTAGTCTAGTGGATAACTGTAAAAACTCCCCGGGAAAACCTGGTAAAGCCCTGCTATCTCACGGGTTTGGGGGTGGGGAGCGGACGCCCGTGCGCTGGTTTTGGGTGCCTTATAGGCTTGTGTGTGGTTGAGGACACTTAAGAGCGGTTGGACATCTTCTTGGTGGGGTGTGTATAGTTATCTTCGTTGCTCATTCAGCAACGATAAAAAATGAATAATGCGCAAGTGGCGGAATTGGCAGACGCGCTGGCTTCAGGTGCCAGTGATCGCAAGATCGTGGGGGTTCAAGTCCCCCCTTGCGCACAGCGAAGAAAAACCCGTTTCCCCTAGTGAGAGCTAGGGGGAACGGGTTTTTCGTTCTTGAAAATGGAGCCGTGGCGCTTCTGTGATACTCGTTTGCCCAGCAGCCGGGCACCAGCGTCCTTTTCTCCCCTATGTACCGCGCCCTGCCCACTTTTAGTGTCAAAAACGGGCAGGGCGCGGTACAAACTAGGGGAGGGGTTCATAGGGGCGAGCCTGAGCCTGCAGAACCCCTCCAAGCGGAGCTACAAAGCCTAGTGGTGCTTCTTGCCGGGCAGGAAGTGGACCACAGCGGCAATAATACTGCCCCAGATCAGGCCAACCACCATAGAGCAGAAGGTATTGATCAGCCAGGCTGCTACTCCGCCCAGGGCGGGCAGGTGGTGGCCGTACTCCTCAAGGTGATGCACGAACTGGTAGGGAGCCTCCCACCAGTGCATGTCATAGAGACCCAGCAGAATAATGTGGCCACCCACCCAGAGCATGGCGAACGTACCCACGACAGAAATAACGTTCATGACCACGGGCATAGCCTTCACCAGGCCCAGGCCAAACTTCTGCGCCCCGGCAGATTCACGCTGAGCCATGGCCAGGCCGATGTCGTCCATCTTAACCAGCAGGCCCACGGCACCGTACACCAGGATGGTAATGCCGATACCGACCACAGCTAGAATAGCAGCGCGGGCCCAGAAACCCTCAGAAGCAACCTCGTTCAGGGCAATCACCATGATTTCGGCGCTCAAGATGAAGTCAGTGCGCACAGCCCCCGAGATAATCTTCTTCTCGGCGTCCTCACCCTGCACCACCGCGGGAGTTTCTTCTTCGGCGTGCTCCTTCTTCGAGAACATCTCGATGACCTTTTCGGCGCCCTCAAAGCATAGGTAGGTGCCGCCCAGCATGAGTAGGGGGGTGAGCATCCAGGGCAGGTACTGGCTCAGCAGTAGGGCTGCAGGAAGAATGAAGACCAGCTTGTTGCGCAGGGACCCTACCGCAATTTTTTTGATGATGGGCAGCTCGCGCTTGGGTTCGATATTGCGCACGTACTGCGGGGTGACGGCGGCGTCGTCCACCACCACACCGGCTGCCTTCACGCTGGCGCGGCCAGCTGCCGCTGCTACGTCGTCCACGCTTGCGGCTGCCAGCTTGGCAAGAGCCGCTACGTCATCTAAGAGAGCCGCTAAACCACCGGCCATAGAAATCTCCTCGGGAATGAAAGGTTGTCTTGTTCCTAAGAATACTGCCCGGCGACCCTAGGCAGACTAAGACCCCGCACACACTTTGGCGGGCGGGGTCTGAGCTATATCCAGGTCAGGACGCCGGTGGTCGGCTAGGCGCTGACCTCAGCGCTGTCGAAGGTTGCGGTGTCGATCACCACGCGGAACTGGACGTCGCCGGCGACAACGCGCTCGTAGGCGGCGTCGACCTCGTCCACACCAATCTTTTCGATGACGGCGCCGATGCCGTGCTCGGCACAGAAGTCCAGCATCTCCTGGGTCTCGGGAATACCGCCGATGTTGTTGCCGGTGAGCACCTTGCCGCCCCCAATCAGGCGGTTCATGTGAATCTCCAGGGCCTCCGGGGGTAGGCCCACCACCGAGAGGATACCGCGGGGCTTAAGCAGGCCCAGGTAAGAATCCAGGTCGATGGGGGCAGAGATGGTGTTGAGGATCAGGTCGAACTCACCGCGGTGTTCGGTGAAGAAACCCTCGTCGGTGGTAGCCAGGGTGCGGGCGGCACCCAGCTGGGCGGCGGCGTCCGCCTTCTTCAGGCTGCGGGAGAGCACGGTGACCTCGGCGCCCATGGCGGCGGCAATCTGCACGCCCATGTGCCCCAGCCTACCCAGACCCAAGATAGCAACCTTCATGCCGGGCTTAACGCCCCAGCGGGCCAGGGGTGAGTAGGTAGTGATGCCGGCGCAGAGTAGGGGTGCTGCCACGTCGAAGTCCAGGGCGTCGGGAATACGCAGAACGAAGCGCTCATTGACGGTGACCTTCTGGGAATAGCCACCCTGGGTGATGCTGCCGTCCACGTCCTTGGAATTGTAGGTGCCCACCGCCCCGTTCAGGCAGTTGTTCTCGAACCCGGCGGCGCACTGCTCGCACTCGCCACAGGAGTTGACCAGGCAGCCAACGCCCACGCGGTCGCCCACCTTGAACTTGGTGACGGCAGACCCAACAGCCTCAACCGTGCCCGCGATCTCGTGGCCTACAGCCAGGGGGAAGTGGGCCTCGCCCCATTCGTTGTGGATGGTGTGGATATCAGAATGGCAGATACCGGCTGCCTCGATTTTAATGACCACATCGTCTTCGCGGGGGTCACGGCGCTCAATTTCGGTGACTTTGAAGGGCTGGTCGGGGCCAAATTTTTGCAGGGCCTTGACGGTAATAGGCATAGAGTCTCCTGAGTGAAGTGGTCTTGTCACCTCTCACTCTACGCCTGCCTGCAGACTGCGCTACCTACTGCCCGGCCGGTTCGCTCTCAGAGTGAGAGCTGGCGGACTCAGCCAATTCACGCCGGTCAGCGCGCATGCGCAGCCAGTAGGCGAGGGGCCCCACGATGGGGATAAAGAGGGTGAAGAGCAGCCACTTGAGCTTCTGCGTCTCACTCAGGTGGGGCTGGCGGTGCACGGTGAGCACGCAGAAAATGGCCAGGCCCATGGCAAGAAAGAGTAGGGGGTAGAAGAACCAGCCGAAGAGGCTGAGCTGGGTTCCGGTTTCTTCAGCTGCGCGGACGCCCGCCGCAAGTAGACCTGTAAGGGAAAGGATGGAGGCGGAAAAGACATCGAGGGGCATAGTGTCCATGGTAGCGGGCAAGGCAAAGAGAAAGGGACCAGATTACTCCCATAGTCCTTGTACACAACACATACAATTCAGAGTAATCTGGTCCCCTTTGTGAGGGCAGACTAGGTTTTCACCGTTCTAGGGCGCGGAGCCTATGGTGTAAACCTCTAGGCCTTGCGACGGCGGTTAGCTACCAGGGCCGCGCCACCGGCAACCAGGGCCAGGGCGCCCGCGCCAGCAATCATCGAGGCAGTGAAACCGGTGTTAGCCAGGCGGCCAGATGAGCTGCTACCTGAGGAGGTAGAGGTCTTGATGGCACTGCCGTCCTCAGCCTTATTGGTGTAGTTGGGGTCCTGCTCGCAACCTACGCCGTCCTTATCGGCATCCAGGCCCTTGTGGAAGCCTGCCTCGTCGGACTTGATGGGGCGACCCAGGTCATCCCACACGGCGGCGCAGTTCTTGTACTCAAAAGCGGTAGCTGAGGCGGCAGGTACAACAACAGTGCTCTCGGAGCTGGGAGCTACGATCGGCTCAGTGGTTGGCTCAGCAGAGGGAGCAACGGTGGGCACTTGGCTGGGAGCTACAGTCGGCTCTTCAGAAGGAGCGGGGGTGGGCTCAGCAAGCTCACCGGTGAAGTTCGCAGAGAGGCGGACGGTGGTGCCAGCAACGCCGGTCGCATCAGTCAGAACAACCTCGTGGGTGCCGTTGGTGATGCCCTTACCTGCCAGGTCAAGGGAAACCGCCGCGGTGCCGTCCTCAGCAACAGCAACGGTACCAACCTCAATGCCACCCACGGTCACCTTCAGCTCGGTCAGAGCGGGTACGCCGTAGCTACGAACGTTCAGGTCAGACAGGGAGAAAGCCAGAGTGCCGTTGACGTCGTAGCTCTCAGCCAGGTCGGCAACGCGCACAGCCTGCTTGGCGAAGTTGGGGTCAACGGTGCCGGCGTTCTTGAAGTACTCAACGAAAGCGTCTGAATCTACCAGGGCGGTGTCCTTGGCGTTAACACCCTGGGAGAGGGTGCCGAAGTTATCGCCGCCGCCCAGCAGGAAGCTGGGGATAGCGACGGTGTAGGTGTCGGCGTCCTCAACCTTTGTGCCGTTAACGTACACATCGAGCACGTTGGAGCCGCGGGTTGCGTAGCCCTCAGCGTCGGGGGAGCCGGTGTAGGTGTAGGTGACGTTTGAGGAGAAGCCCAGCTGCAGGTAGGGGCGGGTTGCCATCTCGCCTGCTGAGTTCTGCTGCCACTGTTCCTCAAGTACGGTCTTGAGCTGGGCGCCGGTGAGCTCGGTGGTCCAGAGATTGTTGGCGAAGGGGGTCACGTTGACGATATCCATGACGCGCACGTTCTTGTTGACGGCCAGGCCCAGTGAGGTGCGCAGGCCGCCGGGCAGCTCATCGCGCAGGCCGCCGGGGTTGACGATGCCGATATCGGCGGGGGTGCGGCCGGTGGAGTTAGCGGCAGCCAGGTACATATCCGCTACCAGGTGGCCCATGGTGGACTCGTAGTTGCGCATGTCAAAGCCACCCTGGGTCTCCTTGGCGGAGTCAAAACCGGTGGTGATGGGGGCGCTGACCTGGCCAGCTACCACAGAGCCCTGCTCGGTGGCGTAGGCGTTGGCATTAGTGATGATGGTGTTCACGGTAGCCAGGACGGGGTCAGCTGCAATCTGCTCGGTGGTGGGGGCGCTCATGCGCTTGACCAGCTCAGAGGAGTAGGCAGTGATGTTCTTGTCGGCGTCCAGAGTCAGCACAACCTTGCCCAGGTTATCGCCGTAGTTACCGGTCTGAACGACGGGACGGGTCTTGCCTGCCTGGCCGGGAACGGCGCCGTCAATGACGTACTCGGCGTGGGTGTGGCCGGTGAAAATAGCGTCTACAGCGGCGCTGGTCTGGTTGATGATCGCATCAGCTTCGGGGGCTGAGGTGTCTACGCCCTCGTGGTACTCAGCGATAATCACGTCGGCTTCACCGTTGCTCGCATCGCCGTCGGAGAGCTGCGCGGCGTACTTGTTCACGGCCTCAATGGGATCGGTGAACTGCACTGACGCCAGTGCTGACGGGTCCGTCAGCTGCGGGGTCTCGGTGGTGACAGCACCAATGACGGCCACGGTGGTGCCGTTGACCTCGGTGGTGTAGTAGGGCTCCAGGGCGGGGGTGCCGTCAGCCTTAAGGACGTTGGCGCCCAGGTAGGTGAAAGAGGAGGCGGGGATGATGCGGTTAACTAGGTCGTCCATGCCGGCATCGAACTCGTGGTTACCCACGGCACTGGCAGAAAGGCCTAGGGCGTTCAGGTAGTCCAGGGTGGGCTGGTCCTTCTGCACGCTAGAAACGTAGAGTGAGGCACCCACGTTATCGCCAGCAGACAGCAATAGGGAGCCATCGGTGGCAGCTGCACGCTCGGTCTGGATGGTGTTGGCCAGGCCCATGGCGATGCTGGTGGAAATGCGACCGTGGAAGTCGTTAATGTTCAGCAGGGTCAGGGTGGTGGTGTCGGCTGCACCTGCGCCCGGGACAGGGGCAACAACCAGGGCAACAACGGTTGCGCCACTTGCGGCCAGTCCGGCAAGACGGCGGGAGAGAGAAGAAGACATGCTTATCTTTCGGTGAGAATGATGATGTGTGTCATTCAACAGAATAGCCCGCTTCGCGCCGTCTTGCCGGTGTTTACAGTGATATTTCGGTAAACAAAGAGCTCTACTGGGTGAGCTCGTGAGCCAGGGCCTGCTCCAATTCCGGCTCAAAGAAAACGTAGCCACTAGCCAAGAGCTTATCGGCACTGGCCCGCTGGCTCGCCAGTGCTAATTCCTTCACTCCCTCCTGCCCCAGGGCCAGAGCAGGCACAGCAGGCGGAATAGGGAGCAGGACGGGGCGGTGCAGCACCCTACCCACCGTCTTGGCCAGGGCCTTCGCCGTTACCGGCGTGGGAGCCACCGCGTTTACCGGCCCCTCCAGCTTCTCGGTCAGCACCGCATGCACATAGGTACCGGCAATATCGTCCAGGCTGATCCAGCTCTGCACCTGCTCACCCGAACCAATCCAACCCCCGGTCCCGCTCAAGAAAGCCGGCAGCTGCAGGCGCAACATGCCACCCAGGGCAGACTGCACCAGGCCGGTGCGCACGTTAACTACTCGAAGTCCAGCCTCTCGGGCAGGCTCACAGGCCGCCTCCCACGCCTGGCATACCCGCGCCAGGAAGCCGCTCCCGGCGTCCTGATCCTCGGTGAGCACCTCGTTGCCCCGGTCAGAGCCGTAGAAACCCACCGCAGAAGCACAGACAAAAACGCGCGGGGCGGCGTCCGCACCCCTCTGCCGTACCAGATCAGCCAGGGTGGTTGCCAGCAGGGTCGTGGACTCAACACGGGAGTTGAGTATCTTCTTCTTATTCTCCTCGGTGAAGCGCTGGTTGATGCTGGCTCCGCCTAGGTGAATCACGGCGTCCGCACCCTCAAAAGCGGCGGTATCAATCTCGCCGGCAGACGGATCCCAACGGAACTCGTGCTCCGCCTCGGGGGCGCGGCGCACCAGCGTGCGCACCGTATGCCCACCACCGGTCAGCAGGGCAACTACCTGGCGCCCCACCATGCCGGACGCACCAGACACCACGACCGTCAGGGGGTCACTTTCATAGCGCTGCTGAAAATCAAGATCAGCACCGATACGGCGCTCGCGGGCGGCAAAAACTTTCTCTAGCTGCTTTTGAGCCGCTGCCCGGGCAAGCCGTTCAGCCGCAGCCCCTACCTTTTCTACGGGTGCGGGCAGCGTGGGAAGCGCTGTGAAGGTAATGCTGTCACGCACCACCGTATCGCTCGGCGTCGATAGAAAATCGTGGGTGTGCTCCCAGGAAGAAAAGGGGCCGCGGACCATTTCGTCAGTGAAGGAATCTGCGGACGCCCGGGTATGGCGGGCTGCCCAGGGGAGGGTCAACAGACCCGAGGTCAGCGGCAGAGCCACCCTGGTACGAGCAGTACTTCCCGGCTCGTTCGGGTTGCCCTCTTCGGTGACGGAGCCAGCCCAGTGAGGGGTCGCCCGGGTCAGGGCGCCGGGGCGCACAAACCAGGTGCGCACGGTATCTTCGTCGTAGGGGTAAGCGGCGGTGTAGGTAAAGTCAGCCATGGTAACCTTCCTGGAATCAAAGGAATTTTAAGTAACCTTACCTTTTAGATGGAGCAATAACCAGAAGGCACGCACAGGATGAAAACCTTTTCTAGAGAGCCAGAGCGGTCAGCTTCTCCTCCACCGCCTCAATCAGCTCAGCCAAAGTGGTGATGTAATACTTCTCAGCCAGAGTCACCGCATTCTCACCCGGCAAACCATCCGTAGCGAAAGACCCCAGACCAAAACTCGCCCCCGCACCAAAGCCGCTAGGCGCGGGGGTCTGGCCACCCGCGTCCTGACCAAAAGCGCCCACCCCAAAGGCGGAAGCCGGGGCGCTCGCCGCCTCGCGCGTCAGGGTGTACCCGTAGGCGGTCGAATCGGCATAGCTGATATTGAGCACATACTCCACCTGCACGCCGTCCTCGGAGCGCTCCACCGATAGGTCAGCATCGTCAAGAAACTCACCGTCGAGTTCCAGCCCACCGTTGTACTCGAGGGCCCATCCAAACTTACGGGCCAACGCAAAGGCGGTCTCTTTAATCTGGGTGTGCTGCGGATCGACGGCCATTGATACTCCTTGCTGGGGCGGATGTTTCGTATCTACTGTACTTCGAGTCAAAGAAAGAGGATAAAGAGAAGTGGAGACGAGCCCTTCCCAGGGGGCCCGCCTCCACTTCGGTGCACTGCCCACACCCCTGCGGGCAGCTATCAGAGACGATAAATTTGAAACACACTCATACTCTGAATCGCAGGTCTGTCAGCCCAAACTCTGCCAGACCTACTACACCCAGTATGACATCTCAACCTCAGTAAAACCTGAGACTTTGTAGGCGCAATAGGGGATAAAAATTAGTCAGGTGAGGGGCCTTGCCCCCTATTTTGGGTCTGGCAAGGTGAAATAAAACCACCCCTCAATAGTGCAAATTTTATTTATCTGTAAAAAATTTCTAGACCTTCAGGGCATGGTGGTACAGGCGCCCTATTTCACCTCGTCAAGGTCAGCAGACTCAGGCACCTTTACGCGTGTATCCATGTTCAGGGTATCGCCGCGGAAGAAGGGCTTGAACTCCTCACGGCCCATCAACAGGACCATCAGCCCAAAACCAATCACAAACGAGGCAACCGCCGTAACGAACACACCGCTGGTGCCCAGCATCTGGGTGTAACCGTACTCAGGGTCAGCCATGTTGTAGAGCGAAATGACGAGAATAGCGGTCATCATCACGCCACCAGTTGCCGGAATAACCAGGCGGAACACCACGTTGCGGGCGCTGGTGAAAATATCGCCCCGGTAGTATTTGATGCAGGCGAAGGACGTCACCGCGTAGTACAGGGCCACAGCCACGCTGGCAGCCTCGATGGTATCGGCCAGCATGTTCTCGCTGATGTAGGTCATGCCCGCGTAGAAGAGAGCCGAGCACACACCCATATAAACGGTAGAGGTCTTAGGGGTCTTGAACTTGGGGTGCACATCGCCGAACTTAGCCGGAATTGACCGGTAGACAGCCATGGCAAAAATACCGCGGGAGGAGGGCAGAATCGTGGTCTGGCAAGTCGCCAGGGCAGATACAGCCACCGCCAGAATGATGACCCAACCCCAGGACCCCAGGGCGGCGTCCTTAAAGGGGGTGAAGACATCGTCCGAATTATCGGGGTTAGCCAGGCCAATGCCGCCCGAACCGGCACCCGCGTACATCAGGGCCACCACGGTCACAAACACATAGGTGACCACCAGAATGGAGCTAGAAAGGACAGCCGCGCGCCCCGGGGTACGGTGGGGGTCCTTGGTTTCCTCGGCGATCGCCAGGCAGGTATCCCAGCCCCAGTAGATGAAGATAGCAATCAGCACGGCCTGAATCATGCCATCAAAACTCGCTTCAAAGGGGTTGAACCAGCTGGCCTCAAACTCATAACCGGTCACAGCCCCCGACGCTAGGGAGTTAAAGACGCCCAGCGCCAGCAGCACAATCGCCACATACTGAATTCCGACCAGCAGCCACTGGGTCAGTGAGCCAGCCTCAATATTGCGGTAGGAAATCCAGGTGGTCAGGGCAATCACCAGAACACCGGTTGCCACAATGACGTGCTTGTTGTGGGCGAGGTCGTCCTGCCCCAACAGCAGCCAGAAATAAATCGCCGCAATTTGGGTCTGATTAGCCATAGCGATCACACCCGCCACGATAACGCCCCAGCCAGAAATCCAGCCGGCCTTCGGCCCAAAAGCCTTAGCGCCCCAGGTGAAGACCGTGCCTGAATCCGGCACCGCCTCGTTCAGCTCCTTATAGGAGAGTGCCGTCAGGAGCATAGGGATAAAGCCCAAAATCAGGGCTATAGGGGCTTGATAGCCCACGGCTATCACGATGAAGCCGATAGAGGCAGCCAGTGAGTACATGGGGGCGGTTGACGCAACCCCGATGACGGTTGAAGAAGCTAGCCCCAGGCGCCCTGCGGCGAGGCCTTTGTGGCGGAAGTCGTTGGTCATTGTCGCTAAAGATCATCCTCTGCGGTGGAGCAGGCGTAAGCAGCCTGCCCCGGTGGCGGTTAAGAACAGCTTTCAGTATAGGGGTTTAAAACCAGGCCGCCGCCGCTCACCATTCCTGCCAAGGGGCAGGGTGGCGGGCGACGGCGTCCTTGCGGGTTAACTACCCGGGGGGGGCTTGAGCCTACTTGCCGCGGGCGGTGCGCTTTTCGGCCTGTTCGCGGTCGTAGGCCTGCCAGTACTCTCGCTGGGTGAGCTCGTCGGTGCCGTCCCAGGCGTCCAAGTTCTTAATCTCGGGCAGATCAGAGGCCTGGAAGACCGGTTCGAGGCCGGCCTTGCGCTGGGCCTCGTAGTTGCGGAGAACCTTCATGACCTGAGGCATGAGCAGGCAGACCGCGGTCAGGTTGACGATAACCATACCGCCGTTGAGCAGGTCGGCCAGGTTCCAGAGCAGATCCAGCGAAGCAATGGCACCGAAGAATACGAACAGAATCACAATGACGCGGAAGATGTTCATGGGCAGGTGCTTCTCGGTGACGAAGCGGATGTTGGACTCGCCGTAGTAGTAGTTACCGATAATCGACGAGAAGGCAAAGAGGGCAATCGCTACGGTCAGGAAGTGAACCGCCCAGGGACCCAGGTGGGTCGAGAGAGCGGTCTGGGTGAGAGTGCCGGAGGCATCGCGGTTGCCGTAGGGGATATCGCCTGCAACGAGCACGATGAAGGCGGTCACGGAGCAGACCAGCATAGTATCGAAGTAGACACCCAGAGCCTGCACGAAGCCCTGCTTGGCGGGGTGGGAGACGGACGCGGTCGCACCGGCGTTGGGGGCGGTACCCATACCGGCCTCGTTGGAGAGCAGGCCGCGGCGCATGCCGTGAATGATAATCATGCCGACGCCGGTGCCGGTGACGAACTCTTCCAGGCCGAAAGCACCTGCGAAGATAGCACCCAGCACAGCGGGAACCTCGCCCAGGTTCATGACGATAATGATGAGGCCCAGAATCAGGTAGAGCACGGCCATGAAAGGCACCATGACTTCGGTGACCGAGGAGATGGTACGGATACCGCCGAAGATAATGAAGCCCGCGATGACCGCGATGATAATGCCGAGGGTGATACGGAAGCCCATGCCGTTGGTGCCGCTGACATCAACGCCAAAGGAGCCGGCTGCCGCACCCACGATGGAGTTGGTCTGCACGGCCACGAAGACGAAGGCGTAGGTGATGACGATAAAGGCGACAAAGATGAGGCCCAGCCAGCGGGCGCCCAGGCCGCGAGCCATGTAGTAGGCAGGGCCGCCGATGTAGGAGTCCTTGCCGGGGCGCTTGTAGAGCTGACCCAGCAGGGATTCTGCGAAAGCGGAGGCGGCGCCGATTGAGGCGATGACCCACATCCAGAAGACAGCACCGGGGCCGCCCAGGATGATAGCCATGGCAACGCCGACAATATTACCCACGCCCACGCGGGAGGCAGCGGAGACGGTGAAGGCTCGGAAGGCGGAGATGCTCTTCTTGCCGTTGTACTCGGTACCGGAGGGGTCTTTGAGAGTTCGGAACATTTCGCCGATGAGGCGGAACTGAACACCGCGGGTTGCGATGGTAATGCCCAGGCCTACGGCTACCAAGGCGTACATCAGGAAGTAGGCCCAGAGGGTATCTGAGATGCCGGTAATAACCTCGGTTGCTCCAGCGGTGGATTCGTTAATCCAGTTCACTGCGTTGAGCAGAGTATCCATGCGTGCTCCAAATCGTTAAAAGGGCAGACCGTCCCGGGGTATGGGTGGGTGCGTCTGCACTTGGTGGGGCGCCCTAGCTGCGGCACGGTGGGCAGTAAGGGCGGAGAATCACCGGCGCTAGGGCGGTGAACACTAGGGGTAATTCTCACAGCTCGGTTGCGTTTGTGCAAAACACGCGCATTGTGATGTTGCCGTTTCGCTCTCAGAATTCGGTCTAGAAGGGGACCGCAAAACCTCAAAGGGACCGCAAATTATGCGGTCCTTTTGAAGAAATCAGGTCCCCTCGGGGGTATGCCGAGGGGCAGGCGGACGCTAGGCGCTGGGGCGGGGTGCGTCCGTGTTGTCGGTGAAGACGTCGGGGATGCCGTCCTCGTTCTCATCCACGCTTTCCTTCAGCGCAATCTGCTTGTAGTGCTTATTGCGGATCGACAGAATCGTTGCGCCTAAGACCGCTGCGATAACCGAGCCGATCATAATACCGATTTTGGCGTCCTCGGTGTGCAGTGAGCCCGACGCGAAGGAGAGCTCGGCGACCAGCATGGAAACGGTGAAGCCGATACCTCCGGTGACGGCTAGGCCAATCACGTCAATCCACTTGATGTCGGAGTCTAGGTTCACTCCGCGGAAGCGGGTGATGAGCCAGGTGGTGCCGGTAATGCCGACGGCCTTGCCCAGCACTAGACCGACCATAATACCGATAGCAACGGAGTCAGTGAGGGCGGTGCGCAGGCCGTCCCAACTACTAACCGCTACGCCGGCGGAGAAGAAGGCGAAGAGGGGCACGCAGATGCCGGTGGAGAGCGGACGCAGGCGGTGCTCCAGGGTCTCAGCCAGGGAAACGTGGGCGTCGGCCTGCTTGGCCTGGGCGGTCATGCGCACGGGCACGCAGAAGCCCAGGACGACGCCCGCGATGGTGGCGTGAATACCGGATTCTAGGAAGAGGGCCCAGGTAATAAGGCCCAGGGGGAGCAGGATAACCCAGGCCGCCCACTTCTTCTCGTGGAAGAATTTCTCGTGCTTGTGAGTTAGCCAGAAATATAGCCCAATGGGAATGATGGAGATAATCAGGTACCAGGCGTGGAAGTTGTTGGTGTAGAAGAGGGCAATGATGACGATGGCAATCAGGTCATCGACCACAGCCAGGGTCAGCAGGAAGGTGCGCAGGGCCGCGGGCAGGAAGGTGCCTACACCGGCCAGGACGGCCACCGCGAAAGCGATATCGGTAGCGGCGGGAATAGCCCAGCCGTGTACCGCAGTTTCGTTGCCGTGGTTAATAGCGAAGTAGATAATGGCCGGGGTCAGAGCGCCACCGAAAGCGGCCGCAATAGGAACGACCGCCTTACCCGGGTCGCGCAAATCGCCCACCACGAACTCTTTTTTCAGCTCTAGGCCGGTGAGGAAGAAGAAGACCGTGAGCAGGCCGTCAGCCGCCCAGAGGTGCACGTTCATCACCAGGTGGCTGAAGCCGGGAATGTTGAAGCCGAGTTCGGTGTCGCGGATGCCCTCGTAGAAGCTCGCTGCCTGGGTGTTAGCCAGGACGACGGCAAGCACAGTGGCGGCGAGCAGAATAAAACCACCCACCGATTCCTTGCGCATAATCTCTGAGACGCGACTGGTCTCGGCGTACGATCCGCGGGAAAAGAGCGGGTCCTTGTGAGGCGCTTCAGTCATGTCTCTCCTTAGGTCAGGTGTGTCTTCGCTTGCTTTAGGTTCCATTATGCTCCTTAAGCCCAGCTAATGCCGGAATCTGAGATGCAGAACTGCACACCGGCGTCCGCCCCCTCATCTCACTCAAGGGGACCGCAAAACCTCAAAAGGACCGCATATTATGCGGTCCTTTTGAAGAAAACAGGTCCCCTCGGGGGTATGCCGAGGGGCAGGTGGACGCTAGGCGCCGGGGCGGGGTGCGTCCGTGTTGTCGGTGAAGACGTCGGGGATGCCGTCCTGGTTCTCGTCCACGGTCTCCTTGAGGGCAACCTGCTTGTAGTGCTTGTTGCGGATCGACAGGATGATGGCACCCAGCAGAGCAGCGGTAACCGAAGCGGTCAAAATCGCGACCTTAGCGGCGTCGTTGTAGTCAGAGCCCAGGCCGAAGGACAGCTCGGCGATCAACAGGGAGACGGTGAAGCCGATACCGGCCAGGGTAGCCACGCCGATAACGTCGATCCAGGCGATATCGGGGTCGAGGTTGGCCCGGCGCAGACGGGTAACCAGCCAGGTGGAAGCAGTAATACCGATCATCTTGCCGAAAATTAGGGCCAGAATAATGCCGTAGGCAATCGGCTCGGTGACCGCATCCACGAAGCCCTGGAAGCCGCCGATAGCGACGCCTGCTGAGAAGAAGGCGAAGACGGGGACGCAGAAACCGGCGGAGAAGGGGCGCACACGGTGCTCCATAACCTCGGCCAGGCCGTGGTGGGCGTCCGCTGCTTCGGTGCGCTTGTTCTTGCGCACGGGAATCATGAAGGCCAGGATGACGCCGGCGATGGTGGCATGAATACCGGAGTTCAGGAAGAGTACCCAGACCACAAAACCGATGGGTAGCAGGATGAACCAGGACGCGGCGGGCGAGAGGTGGAAGAGCTTCTCACCCTTGCGCGCTACCAGGGCGTAGAGGGCAATCGGGATAATCGAGAGCGCCAGGTAGCCGATCTGTAGGTCAGAGGTGTAGAAGAGGGCGATGATGGTGATAGCGATGAGGTCATCGACCACGGCCAGGGTCAGCAGG
The DNA here is from genome assembly GCF_030064065.1 of Rothia sp. SD9660Na. NCBI lineage: Bacteria > Bacillati > Actinomycetota > Actinomycetes > Micrococcales > Micrococcaceae > Rothia > Rothia sp. SD9660Na. Next base: position 2,299,756 of record NZ_CP125946.1, on the reverse strand, counting down.
AAGGTGCGCAGGGCAGAGGGCAGGTGGGAGCCAATGACGGCGAGGACGGCCACAGCGAAAGCGATGTCGGTCGCCGCGGGAATAGCCCATCCACCCAGTGCCTCGGAGCTGCTGTTGAGGTTGACCAGTACGTAGATGATAGCGGGCAGGGCAACGCCGCCTGCCGCTGCCACGATGGGCACCAGGGCCTTGCCGGGGTTGCGCAGGTCGCCCTCGACGAATTCTTTTTTGAGTTCTAGACCGACCAGGAAGAAGAAGACCGCTAGCAGGCCGTCCGCTGCCCAGTGGCCGATGGAGAGCTTGAGGTGCAGACCCCAGAAGTCTGCGCCCAGGTAGGTATCACGCAGGCCGAAGTAGTGCTCGGCGGCCGCTGAGTTAGCAAAGATGAGGGCGAGGACGGTGGCAACCAGCAGGATGATGCCGCCGGTGGATTCCTTCGAAAGAATCTCTGAAATGCGCTGCGATTCCTTGTAGGAGCCGCGCGACAGGACGGTGTTTTCTGATGACATAAACGCTCTTTGAGGTCGATGAGTAACGATAAACCGCCTACTCACTGGCCGCTTCTGAAGGGGGGCGGGGCGGACGCCTGTAGCGCCGCGGGTGCCTACCTTCAGGTGGGGAGGTGGTGAGTTGGGCGGGCCGACCAGTCTTCCCGGCACACCTTAGTAACCTAGCTTATCAAATAAAGGGGATGCTAGGGGAAATTTAGGGGCTGAGAGCAAGTTTTGGCAGCGAGTCATGCTAGCAAAGAAGGGGTTTGAGGGGCATCTCTCGGTAGCCAGAAGCAAAAACTAACCCTAAATAATCGATATGTTTCGCAAAACGCGCCAACATGGCTGCACCAGAAGCAGAAACCCTTTCGAAAGAAACTTAAACTAGGTGTAGACAACCACCAATCCTCCCCATTGCACCGACCAGAGGAACCATGAGCGAAGAAATCCCCGCAGCCGCCACCGATACCGCCCGATGGCTGACTGAAGAAGAGCGCGAAGGCTGGCTCTTCATCTCATCCATCATGTTCAACCTGCCCGGCCAACTCGAGAGTCAGCTACAGAAGGACTCTGGTCTTAGCTTCGTTGAGTACATGGTGCTCGCTATGCTCTCGGAGTCCCCCCAGCATAAGCTCACCATGACCGATCTGGCCCGCCGGACCAACACCCTGCTGCCCCGCCTCTCACGCGTGGTAACCCGCCTGGAGAAAAACAACTTTGTGGAACGCCGTATCTGGGCCAAGGACCGCCGCGTCTCTATCTGCCACCTGCTGCCCGGTGGTCTAGCCAAGGTGCAGGAGGCTGCTCCCGGCCACGTTGAAGCCGTCCGCCGTATTATCTTTGACCAGCTCAACGCCCGCCAGGTGAAGTCCCTGGCCAAGATTGGCGAGTCTGTCTTGGGAGATAAACCCAGCGAAATTATCAATGTTCGCAACGTTGAACTCTTCGACGAAGAATAGGTCACCTGCGGGGCACCCTGCCCTGTTTGATGTCAAAGACTCCTGGACCTCCGCCCCTTACCTAGATCAAGGGGCGGAGGTCTTTTTATCCACAGGTTTTATCCCCAGCAAAAAGCGGACGCAGCCAGCAGGCGTGCTGATTTAAGGCTGGTTACAGGGGGTTTTGGGGCAACTTTGGACGCTTTTTCACTTTTTATCCCCACCTGTGGATAAGCCTGTGAACAATATCCACTTAAAAGGTGGAAAAACCACCAGCCCTGTGGGTAAGGGCAGTAGAAAGCCCTTAAAACTCGCAGTTTTAGGCCTTAGAAACAGGTTCTCCACAGGTTTTATCCACACCCGTGGATAAGTGACACTGATGTGATTTTCGAACAACACCGGTGTATTTTCGAAAGACTAACCCCCGAATTACCCCATTCTACCGAGCATTCCCTCGAACATCTTCGAAACTCCCACCCGCGTAATTCGAATATCCCCAGCTTTATCCCCATCTGTGGATAACCTTCCCGTCCCTTAAGTGGAAAACTGTGGAAAACCCGCCGCCGGCGTCCGCCTGCCCCGTTTCAGACCGTTTTGCCCAGGGCTAAACAAGGGGACTTATCAAGTAACCTCCCGTGACCCCGTGCTCCCCAGTGTGTAGAGTTAAACCCAGAAAGACCCAAAGAAGGGCCTTCAACGAAAGGAATAACCATGTCAGAAAAGTACGTTCTGCCTGAACTCGACTACGACTACGCAGCCCTCGAGCCCCACATCTCAGCTCGCATCATGGAGCTGCACCACTCCAAGCACCACGCAACCTACGTCGGCGGCGCCAACACCGCTCTTGAAAAGATGGAAGAAGCCCGCGAAAAGGGCGACTTCGCCAACATCGGCAAGCTCTCCAAGGACCTGGCCTTCAACCTGGGCGGCCACACCAACCACTCCATCTTCTGGAAGAACCTCTCACCCGAGGGTGGCGACAAGCCCGTCGGTGAACTGGCAGCAGCAATCGATAACGACTTCGGCTCCTTCGACGGCTTCCGCGCCCACTTCGAGAATGTAGCCCTCACCATCCAGGGCTCCGGCTGGGCCATCCTGGCCTGGGATACCGTTGGAAAGCGCCTCGTCATCGAGCAGCTCTACGATCAGCAGGGCAACATCTCCGTCGCCCTGATTCCCGTCCTGCAGCTGGACATGTGGGAGCACGCCTTCTACCTCGACTACCAGAACGTCAAGGGCGACTACGTCAAGGCCTTCTGGAACATCGTTAACTGGGAAGACGTCGCAGCCCGATTCGACCGCGCTGTTTCCCAGACCAAGGGCCTCATCATTCCTGAAGCCTAAACCCCTCGCACCCCGCGCGTAGAAATAAAGCCGGGTGCCGGCGTCCGCTCCGATGAGAGAAGGGCGCTGGCACCCGGCTTTCTGCGGCCTCTTCGGCAGTGACGCCGAACCGGTCAGTACCGCCACGCCCAGCGCGACAGATGAAACTCCGGTAGCCCGCGTCCTGCGCGTAATCGACGCCGGCACTCTCAGCATGGAGCGCGATGGCACCACCATCACCGTGGACCTACTTGGTCTCGTCACCCCGCAGGGTAAACACGAGAATGAGAACATGTGCTGCCTGGCCCCCGAAGCCGAACGAGAAAGACTAGAACGCGAAAAAGCAGAAAAGGACGCCGCCCCTCGCCCTCCTGCCTACAGGCACGGAGGTGAGGGGCGGCGTCCGCTACGTTCAACCGTTGTCTAGGAACCCGGGCGTACCGGAATAGCCTCTGCCTCAGCCTTCTTCTGCTGGTTCACGCTGGTACCGGTTTCAGGGTAGAAATCATCACCCAGGAGCGAGCGGAGTTCATTCAGCTGTGTGTTTACAGCATCTAGGGTCACAATTGACCCCACCCATTGAGCAGGGGCTTTAGTCTGGTCTTCTAAGCTTCTATAGAGCTCAGAGGCATTTTGGTAGATGGTCTGGCGTTCAGCTTCACGTTGGCTCTGTTCTACCGGTGCTTCGGCTGACGTGTCTACTTCCCAGCTTTTAGCATCTTCTACAGCTGTTTTTTGTGCTTGAATCTGAGCGGGAATCGTGCACTCGATATCCCTGGAGTATAGGCCTATACCCTCGTTGGCGGCGTCCTGCTGGGCCTGAGAAATCTCGCCGTAGAACTCATCTGCGCTGGTAGTAAACGTGGTGGCAACCATGCCGGCCCGCGCCATATCCCGGTTGATAAAAGCATCACCCGCATACACCGCAGCCTCAACATAGCCGGTCGCCCCGCGCTGGGACTCATCAAAATTCAGAGTCACCTGGCCACCCTCGGGCAGCTTCTCCGCAAGAAGAGCCTTGGACTCATCGATGAGACAAGTGCTTGATAAAGCAATGCCATTGCTCGAAGGAGCCGCGGTGTTGATTAACCGAACTTCTTTCTCAGCTCCATCGATATTGGCGGTAAATGTGTTAGCGGACTCCACGGAAACTACAGTGGCGGTCATGCCATCGGTGTATGTAATGGTGGGGTTCGCTTCAGGGGTTGCTTCTGTGGATGAGCCGCATGCAGATAAAGCGAGCACAGTGACTGCTACTAAGGGCGCTAGACGCTTCATAAATTTTATTTCCCCTGTTCGGCATGATAGGCGGCCTCGCGGTACATACCCAGAGGGCCCTGGTCCGCAAAGGCGCGCGAGTGGTTGTAGCGGTAAAGGCGCGGCGGGCGGTGACGGGTACCCTCAACACGCTTACCTGTATCAATAATAGACTTGGACGCCGCAATCTGACGGCGGAAGTTCGCCGGGTCAAGCGCCCGACCTAAAATCGCCTCATAGACCTCACGCAGCTGGGCGAGCGTAAACTCCTCACCCAAGAAGGAGTGAGCGATACGGGAGTACTCCACCTTATTCTGCAGACGGTAGAGGGCATACTCAACAATCTCGTTGTGGTCAAAGGCCAGGATAGGGAGCTCGTCAATCGGGAACCAGCGGATATTCTCGTGCACCCGGGTTCGGTTCACCTCGGTCTGGGGGATCGATGCCCAATAAATCACCGACACCACACGCTCATGCCGATCTTCCTCAGCAGGAACAGGCAGAGAGCCACCCTCACGCATAATCTTGTAATCCGGGGTGCGGTGCACATCGCCAAAAGCATAGAGCTGCTCAAGATACCCCGGCACCAGGCCGGTCGCCCGCTGAAGGGTATAACCAGCCGCCTCCTCAAGAGACATATCGGGCTGCAGCGGGCCACCCGGCAGAGCCCACTGGCCCTTATAGGGCTCACGCAAGCGACGCACCAGCGGCAGCCACAGCGAATGGTGAGACTCGCTCTCCTTACGTCGCAGAGCCAAAATCACGGTAGAAACAGCAAGCGAAACCGAGGTATGGTCGGCGTCAAGATGCTCGTCGTGGTGGGCCTGGGCGGCGTTCGGCAAAGTCATATGGCTCCCCGGTCGTAGGCAGTAAAAATCAGGACGCCCCACGGCGACCTCTACACCCATTCTAGTCAATCGGTTAAGAGATAACCCCCGCCCAACACCCCGGGCACAAGGCCGGGAGCAAAAACAAGGACGCCGGCAGGCAGCAACCTACCCACCGGCGTCCTGGTGCGGGGAAAGCTACGAAATCTAAATTTTCAGCTCTCCCATTTCCTCCCAGTCGTTGCCGTCGATCGTGCGTGAAATAATCTTGGGGGTCTCGGTTAGCCAGGGCTTCATAGCCTCCAGCCCCTTGGCAAAGTGGTCTGACTCTACGTGAGCTGCCGCAGCGTCGTCCTCAAAAGCCTCAATCAGAACAACCTCGTTGGGGTCCTCAACACTCAGCGACCACTCAAACCACTTGTTGCCCGGCTCAGCGCGGGTAGCCTCGGTGAACTCGCGGGTAGCGGCCAAAAAGCCCTCGCGGTCGCCGTCCTTAACCTGGTACTTCACAACAATGAAAATCATGTTTTCTCCCAATGTGTACTTACTTCTCAACTTCATCCTAGGCAGAGTAGCCGTACCTTGTCAGTAATTAAGTTATGAGCGATGTCTACAAGCAGAAGAGAAATTTTCTTTCCCAAATGAAAATTTTTCATTCCTTTATGTAAAAAATAGTATACACTTAACCCAGGTTGACACGTTGGAGTTCACATATGACAACAGAAACCGCAACCAATATGGTTCGGAAATTTAGGCGATGGCAAGAAATCTCGCAGGCGGACCTTGCGTCCCGCGTTGGTGTTTCAAGGCAAACAATCGCAAATATTGAGAAGGGTAACTACTCCCCATCTGTACATCTTGCCTTAGCAATTTGCCGGGTTTTGGGGAGGACAGTAGAAGAGGTTTTTGACCCTGAAATGGAGGATTCATGAGTTTTAACGAAAAAATTTTGAACGACTACGACGAGTCAGTGGATGACGAGTATGAACGTGAGGTGTTATATAGGGCAACTGCGATTTCTTACGCCTGGACTATGAACCTGATGTTTGTGGCGTCTGCTGTCCTAGCTTGGGTATTGCCTGAGATGTATTCGATGTGGGCAGTAATGCCCATGGGGGTACTAATTTTCGCTATGGCGGTGAGAGACTCATGGTTGCGTAAACGTGTGCCATCCCCTCGTCCGACACAGCACTCTTTATGGAAGCTTCTGACAGTTATCGTATCGGTCACGGTCGTGGGTGGTATTTACTGGAATACCTTAGACGTCGTGGACCATGACTTTTCTCGCGGGCTACTGGTTGGAGGCGCTATTGGAATAGTGGTGTTTTTGGTCCTATCAAGCAAAATTTCTGCTCATCAACGCCAGAGAGATCGCGAACGTCTCGACGCTCAGCTAGGTGAAGAGTAAACAGGTTCCTGCTTGGGGCTAGTACTTACCATACTCGCTATGCAGAGGGCGAACTCCCCTGCAAAAGATGCCCCCGGAAAAGTGCATGTGCCTGTCACTTTTTAACGGGATCTTGCACTTTTCAGGGGGAAGCGGCCGTGAAGTACCCGACTAGCTGCCCAGCAGAGCAGGAACCCGGCAATCATGGTCAGCACGATGACGCCGCCGGTAGGCAGGTTGAAAGCCCAGGAAAGATAAAGCCCCACCGTGGATGTCACCGCCCCGAAGGCCGGTGCACAGACCATCATGCGCCCCAGGGTAGAACAGAGCAGACGGGCGCTCGCCGCCGGAACCACCAGCAGGGCCAGCACCAGCACATTGCCCAGGGTCTGAAGGGAAATCACAACAGATACGGTGACCACCACATAGAGCAAGATATCCAGGGCCAGCACCGGCAGACCCGCAGCTTTGGCGCTCTCCTTATCGAGCGACACCGCCACAATTTCCTTATGGAAGAGCCCCAACACAAGCGCCAGTACAGCCGCAATGCCCGCCGCCTGGGCGACGTCCGCCCCCGAAATACCCACAATGGAACCGAACAAAAAGTCCTGCACCGACCCCGAGTAGCCAGGCGCCAGGGAAATAATGGTGATACCCAGGGCGAAGGACCCGGCAAAGAAAATACCGATGACCGAGTCCTCTTTGAGCTTCTGGTTCTGGCTAAAAATCGCTACCAAAATAGCGGTGATGACGCCTGCCACCAGGCCACCCACCACCAGTGACCCGCCCACCACAAAGGCAACCGCCAGGCCGGGGAAGACGGAGTGGGCAACAGCGTCACCGATGAAAACCATGCCGCGCATGACCACATGGCAGCCCACCAGTCCGGTAATCAGGGAGGCAAGGACGACCGCCGCCAGCGCTCGCGCCAAGAAAGCCAGGTTGGGGTTGAAAAGGTCTTGGATAAATTCGTAAGGAGTAATCATAGGGCTCGTTCACACCCTTCGTGCTGCCCGTGCAGGAAGGCGTAGAGTTCTTCGATGCTGTGCTGCTGGGCGGGGACGTCCACGGCGAGGTGGCCGCGCACCCCGACAATGCGGGAGCACCAGGTACGGGCGGCGACCATGTCGTGGGTGGACATCAGAATGGTCATGCCCTCGGCGGCTAGCGCCCGATAGAGGCGGTTGAGGGAGTCCTGGGTGGGGGCGTCCACGCCGGTGAAGGGTTCGTCGAGAAGTAAGAGTTTGGGTGCGGACGCCAGGGCGCGGGCCAGCAGGACCCGCTGCTTTTGCCCGCCGGAGAGTTCGCCCACTGGCCGGTCTTTGAGACCGGTCAGCTCTGCCTTGTTAAGGGCGGAGTAGACCGCCTGCCAGTCGGCGCGTCGGGGGCGGCGGAACCAGCCGATGGTGCGGGTGCGCCCGCTCATGACGACGTTTTCGACGGTGATGGGGAAGTCCCACTGGAAGAGGTGTTTTTGGGGCACGTAGCCGATGTGGGTGCGGGCTTTGAGGGGCGGTTCGCCGAGAATATCGATGCGCCCCTGAGTGCTCGGCACGAGCCCGAGCAGGGAGCGCAGCAGGGTGGTTTTACCTGCGCCGTTTGCCCCGATCAGCCCGACAAATTCGCCGGGGTGCAGGGTTAGGTTGAGGCCGGTGAGGACGGGCCGCCCCGGGTAGCCTGCGTGCAGGTCGGTGATGGTGACGGTGGGGGCGGACGCCACTGCGCCGGTTTCTTGGACGGGGGCAGGTGAGGCGGCAGTCATGCCCTGCCCCCGGTGAAGTCTTTGAAGGCTTCAGCCTTAGCGGCTGCGGAGCGGCGGGCTAGGAGAACACCACCGACGATGAGGGCCAGGAGGACCGCGCCACCACCGGCTATGAGGCCAACCGGCAGGGGTGAGCCGCTATTCCCTGTTTCACTGTTCGTGCTTGAGCCGCTAGCTGCTGCGGTGGAGGATGCCTCGGTTGCCTGGGCGCTCGCGTCATGGTCTTTCTCCTGGCTCTCGTCCCCTGTGCTGCCCTTGTCAACTGCCCCGAGGGCGTCCGCCCCGGCAAAGACCTGCTCGTTAGTCACGGTCGAGCCGACGGCGAAGAGCAGGCGGGCGGTGTCGCTGACGACGGTGCCGTCGGCCAGCTCAGCGTGGGCGCGCACGGTCAGGTAGTAGGCGCCGGGGGCGGTGAAGACCCAGTTGGCGTGAGTGTGCACGTTGGGCTCAACGAAGATGTCCTGGGGGTCGGTGGTATCGGAGGTCCACAGCACTTCCGGCGCCCCGAAGGTGCCGTTTTCCAGGTACATGGAGAACCCGCCGGGGCCCTCTACCGCCTCAAGGGTGAAGGTAACGCCGCGACCCAGGCGTTCCACCACCTGGGGGTTCTGGGTGTTCCAGCCGGGCCAGACCACCCCGGCCAGTTCGGTCTGCGGAATCACGTAGACCTGCTCCCCGGGGGAGGCCTGCACAAAGGAGTAGCGGGGGTCATCGGGCACGGCCATCATGGCGGTGTCGTTACCGCGCAGCACCACCTCGGCAGGGTCGCGCCAGACCGGCTCGGCGGTTGAATCGTCGCGGAACATGAGTTCCCAGGAACCCTCAACGAAGGCCGGGCCCATATCGACGTGCCCGGCGGCAATCTCGTGCTGGCCGCTAACGACCGGCTCGTCGGGTGAGAGGGTTTGCTCCAGGGCGCGCTCTTCGGCGCTCTTGTTCTCTTCGGCCGCGTAGGCTGCGGGGGCCAGCGCGGACGCCGGCACCAGCAGGGCTGCCAGGGCCAGGGTGGTAGTGAATCGGGGAGAGACTTTCATGGAAATCCTTGTCCTAGGTGGAACAGTCGGTAATGGCCTGCGCGTTGGCCAGCATCATCTGGGAGTAGCTGGGGGCATCTGTATCGAGGGAGTCGGAGTAGAGCTCGCAGACCCGCACCCCGGTCTCCTTGCCTACCTGCTGGAGCACCGGCGTCCTGTTCATCGACCCGCGCTCAGTGTAGAGGGCGGGCACGGCCAGGTCGTTGATGGTGCGGCGTAGGCGCTCGCGCTGCTGGATGCTGGGTTCTACGCCCGCGCCGGGGGAGACGTACCCGGCGACGGTGAGCCTGTAGGTTGAGGCTAGGTAGCGGTAGCCGTCGTGGGTGGTGACCAGGTTCTTGGCGGTGTCGGGGAGCTGGCCGTAGATGCGGTGGAGTTCCCGGTCGGTATCTTCCAGTTCGGTGAGCAGGGCTTCGGTGTTTGCCCGGTAGGTGGCTGCCCCGGCGGGGTCGGCGGCAGTGAGGCTGTCGCGTATGAGCTGGGCAGCGGCCATGGCGTTGGGTACCGAGTGCCAGATGTGGGGGTCGATTTCCCCGTGGACGTGCTTGCCCAGCACCGCCTGGGCCAGCAGGTAGACCTGGTCGCCGGGCTTGCCGAGGAAGCGGTACTGGGGCCCGGCGGGGAGCTCCTGCAGGGTGCGGGAAGGTACCGCAATGACGGTGCTGGCGGGATCGTATTCGGTGACCTGCCCGTCGGAGTCGGTGCGAATCACCAAGCGGCCGGTGTCGAGCTGGGCGGTGAGGTCGGCATGCCCGGCATCGAGGACGGTGACGGGCTGGCCGGTGGCCTCCTGTAGGGCGCGCGCCTGGATGTCGGGTGAGACGCCGACGGCAAAGTGCACGGTGGTTGGGCGGACGTCGGTGAGGCCGTCCAGGGTCGCGCCGTCAGCGCCGCGGGCCTGAGCTTCAAGCTCCAGGGAGTATATACCTGGTTGAGTATATGCCCATGAGAGATGGGTATGGGCCTGAAGGGGAAGGGAGGTTTCCCCCAGGTTTCCCGCCGACCTGTCGCCGTCGGCACCGGAGTCCGCCACCTTCTCAACCGACCCAAAGGCGCCGGTAATAAAGGCGGCCAGCTGGCCCGGCCCGCTGGCGGCAGTGGCCCTGAAGGTGACCGAGGTATCGCGACCCAGGTCGGCATCGCGCGGGGCGCCGGAAGTGCGCAGGCCCAGCCAGATGGAGTCGAGGGAGGCATCCTCAACAATCGGAATCAGGCTGCCCCCGTAGCTCTCAATCTCTTCGGCAACCGCCACCGAAAGCGCCCCCTCGGGCAGGTTGGCGTCAACCATGCGTACCAGCTTCTGCTGCTCCAACAGCAGGCCGTTGGTGAAGGCTACGTCGGCGTAGGCTACGTCGCGAACATCGCGCAGGGAGGGCTCGTAGGTGTGGGGGTCAGCCCCGGCTGGTACCAGGGAGGTCACCTGGGCCCTGTCCCCGGCAACGGCCGAGGCCAGGTCGGCCAATATAGGGGTGGAAGCCACCACCTGCAGGCCCTCCTGGCTCCGCTCCCCTGCACTGCCACAGCCGGTAAGGGCTATCAGGGCGGTCAGTAGGAGTGGGGCCCAGCGGTGAATGCGGCTAGGCTGCACGGCGGGCAGAACGGCGACGGACAAAGAGCAGGACGCCCGCCCCGGCCAGCAGGGCCAGGCCACCGGCTGCGGCGAGGGTGCCAGCCGATGAGGTGCCGGTGTAGGCCAGCTCGCCCCGGGCTGAAGCCTGCTGGGCCTTGGCGAGTTCGTCCTCGCTCAGGGTGCAGTCGCGCCCATCGGCGGTCTTACCCACAATGCGCACCTGGGAGCCGTCGGGTCGAGTGACCAGGCCGGTGGCACTATCGACAGAGCCCTGCCCACCACCTGCGGGGGCCTTGGAACTAGAGCCGCTACCGGCGTCCTGCTGCTGGGGCTGCTGTTCAGCCCGAGCAATATCACCTACCTCAAAATTCAGGGTGCCGCTGGCCGAAACCTGCCCGCCGCTCTTGAGCGGCACAGACCAGGTGAGGGTTGCGGAGTAGACGCCGGGGGTGGTGAAGACCCAGTTGGCGTGCTGGTGGGTGTTGAGCGGAACCGAGAAGGAGTCTCCCACCCCGTTAAAGACGGTGGTCCCAGCTGATCCAAAGTTGCCGGAGAGGAAGACCGACAGCCTACCCGGGCCCTGCAGGTCGGTCAGGGTGAGGGATGCTGGGCCGGAGGCCTGGGCAACGAGTTCAGGGTTCTGGGTGTTCCAGCCGACCCAGGGCACGGTGGCCTGCTGGGTTGCCCCAATCAGGTAGACCTCGGCACCTGCCGGGGCGATATGGCCCAGGCCGCCGGGCATGGTGGTCTTGGCGCTGTCACCCAGCACAAAGGTCAGGGCGCCGGGCTGCTTCCAGGTGGCGGGGGAGGTGCGGTCGTCCTTGACCTGGGCCGAGAGGCTGCCGCCGCTCAGTACCGCCCCGAAGTCGAAGTGGCCGCTGGTGGCTTTGTTGGTGCTTGTGTTGACGGCTTTTTGGATAGTGAAGGCGGGCTTATCCAGGGTACGCACGGACGCTCTGTTAGCCGTACCTGCCTCACCCTGCTGGGCCTGCTCGGCAGGTTTGACCAGCTCTTCGGTGGCCATGCACTGCTGGGGCGCGGTGCTCCCGCTACCGCCTGCCGCTGAGTGTTGCTGGGCGGGGTGCTGCTGAGCTGGGTTCTGGGCGGCCGGTGCCCGGTGAACCTGGTTACTGCTTCCCACAGCCGGGGCCGCATGCTGCTGGCTGGTCTGGGCGGTGGTGCTTTCCTGGGCACTGCCGGGGGCTGGCGCCGGGTTGAGGGGGGCGTAGGTAGGGGCCTGCTCCGGTGCGGCCGCCGCTGCTTCGGTTGTCTCTACCGGTGCAGGTGCACTGGGCTCGGGGCTAGTAGATGAAGGTGCCTCGGGCACCGCGCTAGGGGAGGGAGTGGCGGTCGGCTGGTCTAGCTCGGCCGACCCACCTAGTTTGGCGGGGAGCTGCCCCACCACAAAGGTGTAGGTCTGCTCGGTACTGACGGGGGTGCCGTCCGCCCGAGTGGCGCTGGCGCGGAAGGTGAGTTCGTAGGTGCCGGTGGCGGTGAAAGCCCAGTTGGCGTGCACATGGGAGCCAACCGGCTGCTGCAGGGCAGGCAGCTTCTCGCGGGAGCTAAAGACTCGCTCGGTGCCAAAGGGGGAGGACTGGAAAACATCAACCGCACCGCCCTCGGGAGCCTTGGTTTTTATGAGTTCTAGGGTCAGCTTGTCGCCGTATAGCTCACCGGGGTGGATCCCCTCGGTGTTCCAGCCGGGCCAGAGCACCCCGGCTACCTGGGTTTGGGGAGCTAACCAGATTGTTGAACCCTCAGGGCCCAAAAAATCGAACCCTGCGGGCACGCTGACCCTGGTTTCCGCACGGTCTTGCAGGTTGAAGACTGTCTGAGCGGGGTCCAGGCGGGTGCGCGGGGCACCGGGTAGGTCGGCGTAGGTGAAGAGGTCTAGCTGGCCGTCGGCTAGAGCCATGGCCAGGGCGTCGGTGTGCTCAACGGTGAGGATGGTGCGCGCCGCAGCTTCTTCGCCTACGGTGGGGGCTGCCTGGCTAGCGGTAGGGGTAGGACGCTCCTGCTCGGCTACTGCGGGTGAGGCGGTTAGGGGGCCTGTAAGCAGGGCCACGGAAAGGGCTGCGACCGAGAGGGCGCGGGGGAACTGGTTCATGGTGTGCTCTCTAGCTGTGTGTTGTTTGGCTTTTCTTGACACATAGGATATCGGTAATGATAATCATTCTCAAATTATGGGTGGTCTTCTCGCCACCCAACCCGCACATACTAGAAAGACCGCAATTCAGACCCAAGTCCGTCCGCCCCGGTGTAGCCGGAGCTGACCGTTAGCCCCGCGGCCCCGCCCAGCCCCTGCCCGACGCCCGCCAGGAGCAGATGATGGCCCCCGAGTTGGACTTCCTGGGTGAGGCCGGTAGCGAGTTATACGGTCTGCCCCAGACCCAGCAGGCCGGTATTTTCTGGCCCGGCTGGAACACTCAGGGCGTTGACTACGCCCAGCTGGCCGGACCGGTTACCCTGCACTTGGTGCCGGTTGAGGCTCCGGACGGTGCTACCAAGGGCGCCACCATCGACATTGATTTCGCTACCCACGCCCATGCTAACTGGGTCTTTACCGACCCCAGGGTCTACGGGTTCGACGTCTACTACAGCGCCCCGCTGCCCGAGGCAGGGAAGCAGGCGGACGGTGTCCGCGCGACTGGCGATGACGGTGCGGCTGGCACTGGGGGCGGGCGTCCTGACGCTGCGCCGCCGTCAGCGCTAACCCCCTTGCCGAATCTGCCCCCTTAGAAGTGCAACTGCCCTTCACTAAGTGACGGGCAGTTGCACTTTTAAGGTGGCACGTGCGCGAGCTCTTCTCTTGCGATTGTTCAACAATTGTGTAATCTATGTCTATGACCTAGCACGCACTATGACGGCCTCGTCGCGTGCTCCTACCCCCAAGGAGAGACATGGCAGACACAAACGCCCTGATCACCCCCAAAGACCAGGCCGCCAAGGGGCGCCGCACCACCCTACTCGGCTCCCTCTTCCTCATGGCCACCAGCGCCATCGGCCCCGGCTTCATCACCCAGACCGGCCAGTTCACCTACCAGATGGGCGCAGCCTTCGCCTTTGCGATTCTGGTGTCGATTCTCATTGACATCGCCGTGCAGCTTAATGTCTGGCGCGTCATTGGCGTCTCCGGCATGAAAGCCCAGGAACTTGCCAACTCCGTCCTTCCCGGTCTCGGCATCTTCCTCGCTATCCTGGTAGCCCTCGGCGGCTTCGTTTTCAACGTCGGTAACGTCGCAGGCGGCGGCCTGGGCCTCAACTCCATGCTCGGCATGGACGCCACCACCGGCGGTATCGTCACCGCCGTCCTCGCTATCGGCGTCTTCCTCTCCAAACGAGCCGGTGTAGCCCTGGATCGCATTGTCGTCGTCCTCGGTGCCGTCATGATTCTGGCAACCCTCTACGTTGCAATCGTCTCCAACCCGCCCGTCGGTGAGGCCCTCAAAAACACCGTCACTCCCAGTGAAGTGAACTTCACCGTTATTACCACCCTGGTTGGCGGCACCGTGGGCGGTTACATTACCTACGCCGGTGCCCACCGTATGCTGGACGCCGGTATCTCAGGTACCGAATACGTCAAGGACATCTCCCGCTCATCCGTCACCGGCATTATCATCACCGGTGTGATGCGCTTCCTGCTCTTCCTGGCAATTCTGGGCGTGGTAGCTACCGGCGTTGCCCTCGATACCGATAAGTCCATCGCCGGTCAGGCCTTCGGCATCGCAGCGGGTGACGTAGGAACCCGCCTCTTCGGTCTGATTCTCTGGGGAGCAGCTATCTCGTCGGTGATTGGCGCGGCCTTCACCTCGGTGTCCTTCCTGACCTCCTCCAAGACCTCCGTGACCGCCAAGAACGCCCTGACTATCGGCTTCATCGTGGTCTCAACCATTGTCTTCATCATTGCGGGTAAGGCCCCTGCCACCCTGCTGATTGTGGCAGGTGCCGTCAACGGTCTGATTCTGCCGGTCGGTTTTGCGGTTCTGCTGTTTGTGGCAACCTTCCGCGCCAAGACCCTGCTTAAGGGCTACGCCTACCCCGTCTGGCTGATTGTTATCGGTTGGGTCTCCTGGCTGCTAACCATCTACCTGGGGTACAAGTCCCTCAGCGGTATCGTCGCCCTCTGGGCCGGCTAAATTCCCGCGCCGGTACACAAGGACGCCCCCGCCCCGCCTTCCTACACGAAAGGCGGGGCGGGCGCGTCCTTACCCCTACTACAACCCCTGCGTGAAGTAGTTGCGGGACTCCGTCAGGTAGGTGCGCAGGTAGGCCCGGGCGGCCTCCCGCTGGCCTGACTCGACCAGGTTCAAGAGGTGGGCGTTGCGTTCTACATAGGGGGCGTGGAAGCCCGGCACCGTGACCTGCGAGAAGAAGAGCAGGCGCATTTCAGCCAGAATACGCGACATGGCCTGGGTCAGGCGGGCAGAGCCAGCATGATCGACGAGAGCTCGGTGGAAGTCCTGGTTAGCGCCGGCCATGCCTGTCACTGACCCGCGCGCCCGAGCCTCTTCAGCCCGTGCCAGGGCGCGGTGGGCATGAGGGATAGGGCCTGCTGGCGCTACATCGAGGGCGGCCGCCTGCACCGCCCACCGCTCAATAAAAAGATCGGCAACCTGCTGGGGGCCGGGGTTAGCCACAAAAACACCCCGGTTGGGGATGCGCTCAACCAGGTTCTGGGCTTCTAACAGCGTGAAAGCGGCCCGCAGGGTGTTGCGGGAAACCCCCAGGGTAGCTGCCAGGTGCTCTTCGGTGAGCTTGGACCCGGGAGTGAGGGCACCGGCGTCCATGGCGGTGCGCAGGGTCTCTGCTGCCCAGCCGGTCGCCTGGGCATGGCTCGGCCGGGTACGGGCGATATCAGCTAAAGACGGGGCAAGGTCGATGGTGGTGGTCTCGGGGTTCACCGTTTCATTCTACCGATGGGCTTAATGCCTAAGTACGGGGGTAGATGACCTACTGCTTACTCAAAGACCACCAGTACCTCGCCCGCGGTCAGGCGCTCGCCTACCTGGGTGGGAAGTTCTGCCACGGTGCCGGCGGCTTCAGCCAGCACCGGAACCTCAGTCTTCATGGCCTCCAGCAGGGCCACCTGGTCCCCGGCGGCTACCTCATCGCCCACGGCAACCGTGTACTTGAGCAGGGCCCCGCCCATGGGGGCCAGTACCTGCCCGGCACCTGCCTGCTCCTGCCCGCTGGCGGGGGTGGCGGCGTCCGCACCCGAACCCAAAGAAGCAAAAACCGAATCAGGCAGACCCACCCGGTGCGGGGTGCCGTCAATTTCCAGGGTGAAGCGGGTGATGCCGGTGCCCGGGAAGACGCTAGCACCCACCGGTAGCAGGGGCTGACGGTAGGACGCCTGCGCCCCGCCCCCAGCCTCGGGGCTGGCAGGGGTGGTGGCAGCGCCATCGCCCTGGGCGAGGGAGGGGAGGAAAGCGTCCTCAATCCAGGTGGTGTAGACCCCGAAATCTCCGCCCTCAGCGGTAAAGGCGGGTGCTTCAAGCACCTGCCGGTCAAAGGGCAATACGGTTGCCACCCCGGCGATATCCATCTGGGCCAGGGCGAAACGGGCCCGGCGCAGGGCCACCTCGCGGGTGGGGCCGGTGACAATCAGTTTGGCCAGCATGGAATCAAACTCGCCGCTGACCACAGAGCCCGGGCGCACCCCGGCGTCCCAGCGGATCCCAGGGCCAGAGGGCACGGCGATGGACTCAATGTGGCCAGCTGCGGGCAGGAAGCCCCGGGCCGGGTCCTCCGCATTGATGCGGAACTCAAAGGCGTGACCAACCGGCTCAGGAGTCTCGGTAAAGGGCAGGGGCTTGCCCGCCGCAATGTCGAGCTGCAGGGCCACCAGGTCAACCCCGGTGACCTCCTCAGTCACCGGGTGCTCCACCTGAATGCGGGTATTGACCTCCAGGAAGGAAATGGTGCCATCAAGGGCCACCATAAACTCGGCGGTACCCACCCCCACATACCCGGCAGCCCGGAAAATCTCAGCGGACGCACGCTCAATCTGGGCCCGCTGATCGTCGGTGAGGAAGGGGGCGGGAGCCTCCTCAATCAGCTTCTGATTACGGCGCTGGAGGGAGCAATCGCGGGTGCCTACCACCACCACATTACCGTGGGAATCAGCCGCCACCTGGGCCTCTACGTGGCGGGGCTTCTCTAGGAAACGCTCAATGAAGCACTCCCCGTTACCGAAGGCAGCTACAGCCTCGCGTGAAGCTGCGACGAAGGCGCCCTCCACCTCGCCCAGCTCCCGCACGATACGCATACCGCGCCCGCCGCCACCGTGGGCGGCCTTAATGATGGAGGGCAAACCGTGCTCCTGGGCAAAGGCGCGGGCCTCTTCGGGGGAGGCGACGGGGCCGTCCGACCCGGGGGCTAGGGGAGCTCCCACCGACTGGGCCAGCTCGCGGGCCTTGACCTTATCGCCCAGGGCCTCGATGGTCTCGGGGGCAGGGCCAATCCAGGTCAGCCCCGCAGCGATTACAGCGCGGGCAAAGTCGGCGTTCTCCGCCAAAAAACCGTAGCCGGGGTGCACGTCAGTAGCCCCCGAGGCCACCGCAATGGCTAGTACTTTCTCAATATCCAGGTAGGTTTCGGCAGGGCCGGTGCCCTCCAGGGCGTAGGCCTCATCGGCCAGGGCGGTGTGCAGGGCCTCGGCGTCCGAATCGGCGTAGACCGCCACCGACGCGATACCCTGGGCGGCGCAGGCGCCAATAATACGGACGGCAATTTCGCCACGGTTAGCAACGAGAACTTTACGCATGCGGGGGCTCACTTTTCGGTCGGGGTAGGGGCGGTCTGGGGGTCGGTTAGTAGGGTGAATCTTAGCTGGGTGCCGGGTGGGGCCTGGGCCAGGAGGCGCAGGTCAGCCGGGTGCACCGTGGCAATGACGGGGTAGCCGCCGGTCACCGGGTGATCGGCCAGGAAGACCACGGGCTCACCGCTCGGCGGCACCTGGATCGCCCCGGCCACCATACCCTCGCTGGGCAGCTCCCGGGTCACGGCCCGGGTGAGTACGTCGGTGGGCTGGGCTCCTGCGCCCCCGTCGGCTGGGGCATCTGCTAACAGGAGTCTGACCCCGATACGGTCACTGGACTGGGAGACCTCCCAAGTCACCTCGGCGAAGCGGTCTAGGGAGTCGGGCGTAAACCAGTCATCGCGGGGGCCGGGTAGGGCGCGAACCTCCAGCACCTTACCCGGTTCCGGCATGGGCAGGGCGGACGCCGGGTCAGCCACCACCGCTACCGGTGGGCTGGCAAGGAAGAGCTGCTCCCCGGCTGTCAGGGGCTTCGGACCCAGCCCGGCCAGGGTGTCGCGGGAGGCGCTTGCCGCCTCGGTTCTAGCGGCAAACCCTCCGCGCACCGCAAGATAGGTACGCAGACCGCGTGTGGGCGCCCCCAGGGTGAGGGTCTGCCCGGGCTTCAGGGCAAAGGGAGTGTAGGGGCGAACGGCCAGAGGGGTGTCTGTCGCCTGAGCTGCACCCTGCCCGGGCTCCGCAACCTGCCCGGTGGCGTCCTCGGCTATCTGCGCCGGAGTATCTGCCCCGGTCAGGGTCAACTCTACGTCGACCAGGGCGGTTACTTTCAGCCCGCCAGCCAGGTTCTCAAGAACGGTTGCACCCGCGCTATTACCGACCAAACGGTTAGCTTCTGCTGCCGCTTCCCGGTCGGCAGGTCCTGAAGGGGAAACACCCCAGTGGGTCAGCCCTGCTCTACCGGAATCCTGGAAGAGGGTCTGTAATCCCGGAGCCTTCACCTGAAGTACGGGGCGGGCCGATGCTTGCTCGTCCTCGGCGGGGTGGGCGGGGTCGTCCTGAACCCCTGCCTGACCTGCTGTAATGAGCTCACGCACCGCCTCGAACTGCACCTGCATACCGGGCTCCAGCAGGGCGGGCGGGTTCTGGGCGAGGTTCCAGAGGGGGGCGTTCGTGTGGCCAATGAGCTGCCAACCGCCGGGGGAGGTACGCGGGTAAATACCCGAAAAATCACCGGCCAGACCAACAGCACCAGAAGGAACCGAGGTGCGCGGGGTGGGGCGACGCGGAACATCCAGCACATTATCGTGCCGGTGCAGGTAGAAGAAGCCCGGGGCGAAACCCGCAAAAGCAACCGACCAGTGGCCGGTCGTGTGGGCGTAGATGACTGCCTGCTCACTCATGCCCAGGTGGGCGGCGACGTCCGCGAGGTCCTGGCCGTCGTAGACCACCGGGATGGTGACCGTGCGACCGTGGGTGCGTACGTCTCCGGACGCCTGCGGCAGGTTGGGTGCCGCAAGAAAGGCAGCGGCGTGCTCGGCAGCAGCAAAGCGGACGAGCACAGTCTGGGCTGCCGGGACCAGTTCGGTCTGCCCCACGGCAGGGTGTTGCTGCAGGTGGCCGTGCAGGTGCAGGGCGTTTTCGAGGGTGCGGCAGTCAACCATAACGGCTAGTAGGCCGAAGGGCTTGACCGTGTAGATGTCGGCTGCGTGCCCGTTAGCGGTGAGCCTGCCGGGTATCTGTGCGGTGGCCATGGCGCCCCTCTCTGCCTGGTTATGCTGAACGGCCTGTCGGTGGTTGGAGAAAACGAAGAGCCCTCAACCACTACTCAGGATTGTTCAACAATTCTGGCAGATGTGGCGACGCCCACGCAAGCTGTGCCCCCTTGTGACTGTTCTCTTTGGCGAATGCGACTTACTTTCCCGAGCGGGTGTTGTTTTAACGCCCTTTCGGGAAGACGAGTCACATTCAGTGGTGAGGCCATTTCTGGAATGCTCTGTGCCGGGGTAAACGCCGCTCAACGGCTCTATCTCTGTGGATAACTTTGACTCACTGGCGTCATACTTCTCGCCCTGAGCAAACTACTGCAGTTAGGCGCCAAACTTATCCACAGATAGTAGAAACAGGCTAGTAGAGACGTGCTGTATAGGGCATTTTTAACCCATGGAACACCTGTTTGATACTGTCAAAACTTCGGTTGAGCTTAGACACCTGGGTAAGAGCACTTCCGGCGTAAGCCGTGAATGCGCTAGGGGAGAGCTCTTCAAGGTTGCTCATAATGCTTATATAAAGACAGCTCTGTGGGAGTCACTGAGCAATGCTGATAGGTGTTTAGCCGGGCATGTGGCTTTCATGAAAACAAATCGGGGGTATGTGTTAAGCCATGTGTCTGCAGCTCTCTGGTGGGGTGCCCCTGTGCTGCGGTTACCGCACAAAATATGGGTGAGCCATCCGCGCGATTCAGTCAAATCTCGAGGGCGGGTGCAGGTCAGCCGCAATCGACAGAAGGAATGCGACAGTGCGGTGTTCCATCGGGGAGCCCGTGTGACACCACCGCCTGACTTTTTGTGGGAGAAAGAGCGGGTCATTTTAGAAGTTGATGGCAAGGTCAAGTATGCGGGTACTTTTGGTGAGGCTGCAGAGGACGTGGTTCAGAACGAGCGCCGCCGTCAGCACGAATTAGAGAGCATGGGGTATACCGTGGTGCGCGCTTTATGGGAGGACATTGTGGTGCACCCTGAGCGTCTGCGCGCAAAGCTGGCGAGGGCTGGAGTTTGTGAAGGGCCCCGCCGCCGAATGTGACTTGAATTCCCGAACGGGCGTTAAAGCAACACCCGCTCGGGAAAACACGTCGCATTCAGCAGGGCAGTGGGGGCAGGACGCCGCCGCCCGCCTCCCTAGGCGAAGGCGCGGACGTCCGCCCCGGCGTCCTCAAGCGCTGCCCGCACCTGCTGGGCGATGGCGACAGCCCCGGGGGTGTCGCCGTGAACGCAGATGCTATCGGCCTGCAAAGGAACAACCGACCCATCAACAGCTACCACCTCGCGGTCCACCGCCATGCGCACCACACGCTCGGCGACAGCCTGCGGGTCGTGAATCACGGCACCGGCCTTGCGGCGGGACACCAGGGTACCCTCAGGGGTGTAACCGCGGTCGGCAAAAGCCTCATAGAACACCGGAACACCCAGCGCCTGCGCCTCCCGGGCAACAGCTGAATTGGGCAGGCAGAGAATCGGCAGATCCCCCAGCTCGTGCAGGGCACGGGCCACGGCAGCAGCCTGCACCTCGTGGTGAACAATAGCGTTGTAGAGACCGCCGTGGGGCTTACAGTAGCGCACCTCGGCGCCCTCAACCCGGGCTACCGCCTCAAGTGCCCCCACCTGGTAGATCACCGCGTCGGTGAGTTCGGTGGCGGTCATGTCCATGAACCGGCGGCCAAAACCAGCCAGGTCAGGGTAAGAAACGTGGGCTCCAATCGTCACGCCGTTCTCGTGCGCCGCCCGCACGGTGGTGCGCGCTACCGAGGGGTCACCCGCGTGGAAACCGCAGGCGATATTGGCTGAAGAGACGGTCTGCATCATTGCAGCGTCGTCGCCCATGGTCCAGGAGCCAAAGGACTCCCCAGAATCAGAATTCACATCAATATGTAGGGTGCTCATGGCACTAGCCTACCGCTGCCGCCCCCTGCCGGGCGCACCGGCTGGGGCGCGGACGTCCGCCGCACCTGGGCGGGCATGTTCCCTGGGCGGGGTAAGGGGGCTAGAATTGCTGAGGTCTACAAAGGAGTGCGCATGACACACGCTACCGACCCCCGCCGGGTCACCCTCTACACCTGGATTATCTCGGTGGGCGGCTTTCTCTTCGGCTATGACACCGGAATTATTAACGGCGCCCTTCCCTTCTTGCAGCAGGACTTTACCCTGTCGCCTGCGGCGGAGGGGGTGGCGACGTCCGCGCTGACCCTGGGTGCCGCTTTCGGCGCGCTCCTTGCCGGGCAGTTGATTGACCGGTTCGGACGCCGTCGCGTGCTTTTCGTGCTGGCTTTGGTTTTTGCTGCCAGCTCCCTGGGCCTTACCGCTGCCCCTAACCTGGGTATTTTTATTGTCTTCCGCGTGCTGGTGGGCCTGGCGGTCGGTGCTGCCTCGGCGGTTGTGCCGATTTATCTGGCGGAAATTTCTCCCGCCAACCGCCGCGGTGCGATTGTCACCCGCAACCAGTTCATGATTGTCTTTGGCCAGCTCACTGCCTACGTGGTCAACGCGATGATTGGCAATATTTTTGCTCATCAGGTGATGATTTGGCGGGTCATGTTCGCTATCTCAATCATTCCTGCGCTGGTGCTTTTTATGGGTATGTTCCTGGTGCCCGAATCGCCGGGCTATAAGCGGGAGGCTGCAGCCGAGCGCGGTGCCCTGAAGCTGCTCTGGCGCGACCCGGCTCTGCGCACCACCCTGTTGCTGGCTGCGGCTATTGGTATTGTGCAGCAGGCTACCGGCGTCAACGCCCTCATGTATTACGGCACCCAGGTGCTGCGCGAGGCTGGCTTTTCCACCGACGCGGCTCTGACCGCCAACATCTCCAACGGTGTGCTGTCGGTGCTGGGTGCAGCTGTTGGTCTCTGGTTCGTAGGACGCTTCCCCCGCCGCCTGGTGCTGACTATCGGCCTGGTAGGCACTACCTTCTCCCTGGCTATGCTGGCCGTGACCTCGCAGGTGCTGGACGCCGCCGCCCGCCCCTGGGCCACCCTCTTGATTTCTATTATTTTCTTGGTTTTCCAGCAGGGCGCCGTATCGCCGGTGACCTGGGTGCTCATGAGCGAAGTCTTCCCCGCCCGCGTGCGCGGCGGTGGCATGGGCGTGGCTACCTTTGTCTCCTGGATCGCTAACTTTACGGTCTCCCTTTTCTTCCCGCAGATGGTGGCAGCCCTTGGCCTAGGCATGACGTTTACGGTCTTCGCCGTCATTGGTATTGGCCTGATTACCTTCACGCGCGCCGCGGTACCCGAAACCGCCGGCCGCGATATGGACTAGCCGCCTGGCATCCGTCCGCCCTACTACCCTAAGGAACCCTATGGCTCGCCCCGACTATGGTATTGGCCCGCTGGCCCACGCCCTGGCTACCGACTTTGGCTACGATTTTGAGTACGACGCCCCGGCTGAGGTCGATGGTCTCTGGCTAGAGACCGCCGAACTTGAGAAGACCTACATCGATCTGACCGGCCGCGTCTTTACTCTGCTGCTGAACATTTTTTATATTGGGGACGAGCGCCGCTACGGCTTCGCTCTCTTTGAGCTTGAGGACGCCGCGGAGCCGGGTTCTGAGACCGGTGCGGACGCTGGTGAGCAGCTGGTGCTGCAGGAGGACGGCTTGGCGAGTGCGGCTGACCTGAAAGCCCGGGTAGCTGATGTGCTGGCTGACTCTGCCCAGCTGCTGGCCGAGCAGGACGCCTACGACCTGGGTGAGGCCATCCGGACTGTTGATGCTACCTATACCCCGGAGCAGCAGGCGGCTATTCTTGAGAGTTCGCAGGCGCAGAAGGGGACGTCTTTCTTTGCATAGTAGCTGCCTGTCAGAGCCATGAGAAACGCGTATGTTTGAGAAAGCGAGCCGATTGGCTCGCTTTCTCTCGTTAAAGTATTGGGCTTACGCAACAGGTTCCGTGGCTCCATTAGAAAACTGGGTGGTTTGTGGGGTGAGCGTGGGGAGGGGCGGCTAATCTATCAAAGTATTCCACCTATGTGAAATTTTGATAGATTAGACAGCCTGTTAATCTGCCAAAATCTCCCAGGTGAGTGAAATTTTGATAGATTATATACCCCTTTAATCTATCAAAATTCTTGTAAGTGGGCGTAAACTGATAGGAACCCGAAAACCTTACATGGAGGCAGGTATGAAACACTCAGCTCGTATTCAGCTAGAGGAAGCTGTCGAAGGTATCTTTGCATCTTACCAGCAGGGGTATCTAACAAAGACTTGGGAGAGTCAAACTATTGATTTCAAGGAAGAAGCAGGGCGCCGTAATGGCCGAGAAATACTTCCAGGTAATGCAGAGAACCCTGAGGCTGCAACAAAGTTAGCTGATGAGGTGGCCTGTCTTGCAAATTCTCCTGGTGGCGGTGCTCTCATACTGGGTGTGGAAGACGGAACTGGCAAGCTAATTGGCACTGAACTTGATGTTGATTGGTTGCGTCAGCGCATCAACAATGCTGTTCAGGTAGCTCCGGATATCGTTGTGCATACTATTTCTGGTATTCGTTTGCTTGTTATATATGTTGCTCAGGCGCGTGAGCCTGTTGCGGATACCAGCGATAGACTCCGTTGGAGGGTAGGCGACAGCTGCAGCCCCATCGACCGTGCGGAATGGTGGCAGTATATTGATTCCACACGAACTGTAGATACCATGGCGGAGAAAAGCGCAGCTGGCCCTCAGGACGTAGGTGCGGGTACAGAGCGTGTTCTAAGGAATCTTCTGGGTAGTGAAGATGCCGAGAGCCTCGATCAAATTTTGCGGAAGATCGGCGCGCTTCGTTCCGATGGCTATCTTTCAGAAGCCGGTCGGCTTTTACTGTGTGCGTCAGAGAGAAGCTACCTTAACTTCACTGCCTTTGATGTTACCGGTGGGTCCATTCTCAATAGGGTTGAGGCGCCTCTTGGGTACTCTCTCCTTGAGCAAATCAATTTTATTGAGGAAACCATTAAAAATTTCAATACCCAGACGGAATTGACCGTGGGTCTTATGCGTCAAGGGCATAGGCGTATTCCTCAGTCTGCTGTGCGTGAGGCGTTACTTAACGGGGTGGTTCATCGAGATTGGAATAGATCTGAGCCCACGGAGATTCGATGGGTTGACCTTGACTTTTCTTTGCTTGTGAGAAGTCCTGGTGGGTTTTTTGGGTCTGTGAATGCAAGCAATGTTTTGAGTAATCGGGAGGCCCGTTACCCGGCTCTCTCTGACCTGTTTCGCGCTATTGGTTTGGTGGAAAAACAGGGCGTGGGTGTGGACCGTATGTACCAGTCCATGATGATGCTGGGTTTGAGGCGCCCTGAGATTTATGACGTTGAAGGTGCATATGTGGAGTGCCTGCTGATTGGCGGGCAGCCCACCATAGCTGTGCTGGAATTATTTGAGTCTATCCTCCCTGAACCGAGACGGTATGACCTTAAGGTGACGATGGTGCTTGACCTGTTGATGCGGCATGCTTTTGTTTCGGTTGCGTCGGTTGCTGAGGCACTTCAGTGTTCTGAAGCAGAGGGGGAGCTGGCATTGAGGGCTACTTTGCAAAGCACCTTTGAAGGAGAACCGCTGATTCAGGCCTACAAGGAGACATGGATTCTGGGTAAGAAGGTCGGGCGGTTCCTTGCCGGTAACGTAGGAAGAGATTTCTCTCCTCTAGTTCCATACCTAATGAAGGACAGGGGGAAGATGAAGCGAGTTGCCTTGGACTGGCGAGAGAACTTTGGTGCTGTTACATCCGGTGATATGGCCGAAATTTGCCGGGTTGCTGTGGGTACCGCTAAGTCAGTTCTCGAGGAGCTTCGTGAAGAAGGCACCATGGTACTTGTTGGCCAGGGGCGGACGACGCGTTACGAGTAGTTAGTTTTCTGTTGGGGCCTGTCTGACCCCCTCCCATGAGTAGAATCGATGCATGACATC
This sequence comes from Rothia sp. SD9660Na, assembly GCF_030064065.1. Lineage (NCBI taxonomy): Bacteria > Bacillati > Actinomycetota > Actinomycetes > Micrococcales > Micrococcaceae > Rothia > Rothia sp. SD9660Na. Next base: position 2,274,756 of record NZ_CP125946.1, on the reverse strand, counting down.
TAGCACTGTTGAGCAGCATAATATGGGGCAGCTTCGTTCTCTTTTTTCCGGTTTGAGATTGAATGCTTCGCAGGCAGCTCGTGTTGCTGGTGTGAAACGGCCAGTGATTTCTACTTGGGCCTCACGTCATAACGATTTTCCGCGTGCTGTAGAGCAGGGCCTTGCATCTCGGGAGACGCTCTATGATGCCTTTGATTTTGCCGTGTGGGCTTCAAACCGAAAGCAGGCAAAGCGATCTTTTGAGGAGATGCTGGTGCAGGCTGCTGTTGAGGCTAGCGTAGCTCCGGCTCTTGAGAAGAATCTTGAGTTGCAGCAGCTGATTCAGTCGCTGACGACCCTGGTACTGGTTTTTCGTGTGGTTGAGCCTATTGCCGGGGAACGCCCTGTGGCCCTGTTACGGCGCTATGCAGAGGCTTCTTCCCAAACAGTGGGGAATATACGGCCTTTTATGCTGAAAGTTGATTCAGAAGATTTAGCTCTTTTGATGTGCCCTGCATATGTATTGGCTCGTTTCTCTAGTGATGTGTTGGGGGACGTTCACCTTTTTTCTTCCTTGGTGATGGTGCGCCAGAAGCTCGGCGAGCAGATTTCTGTTGAGTTGGGTGAATTCTTGCGGAGTATCAGTGCGCGTTTTGCTGGTGATGTGAGACTGCATTTTGCTTCTGGTGTTGACTCGGCCCTGACTGTGCAGGTGGCACAGAATATGGCGTTGACCCAGGATTTCCGGCGGAATCTGCACCTCACTAGTGCAGGAATAGCTGGGGATAGCGATTTTGCTAGGGTGCTAAATTTTTTGGCGGACGAGGAGCTTCTGCTGGTACCTGAGAGCAGTGGGTCTGGTCGGGAGCCTGCTCTGATTGTTGCAGTGTTACCCCTCGCTAAATCTGCGGTTGATAGTGTGCAACAGTGGTCTGATATTGAGGACTTACTGTTGGACGCTCCCCTGGGTGTGCCAGTTATGGTGCTGGGGAGGTCAGAGGTTCTAGGTTCGGCTTTTAAAGCGAGCGAGGATCTGCCGCGTCAGGCTGTGCTTGAGGCTGGGCATTTGCTGGCTTTGGTGAATTGTGGCCAGAAGCAGTTAGTGAATGAGTCTGGTGCTCGGCTGATGTTGGGTGTTTTTGAGAATCGTAGGAGGAGCGGTTCTGGGCAGAAGCCTCTTATCGGCGTGATTAATCTTGCTGAGAAGTTTGATGCCTTTCAGTGGGAAGCACGGGAAGAAGCCTTGCATGATATCGAGTCTTTGGTGGTGGAGAGCCGCCAATCGGCGGTCCGGAGCGCTTCTGGCGAGCATCACTTAGTGAGCGGCGCGCGTGCACGTTGGGAAGACATTAGAGAGTTTGGTTTTGACGCTGTAGTGGAGTTGTCTTCACAGGCGTCTAGTATTCCAGATGCGGTGTCGGGTATTAAGCGGGATGTTGAGCGTGTTAACAGCGCTGTGTACCCCAGGTTTTCATTGGATTGGCGGGTAGATTCTGTTTCTGGCTCCTCTACGAGGACGCTTGGGGGCGCTCGCGAGGACGGTCAGTTGCGGCGCGTTGCTGGCATGACTGCGCAGAAGCTGGCTGAGCTTGCTGGGGGGTCTTCTGGTGAAGGTACTGTGCGGGTTGTTGATGTTGAGGCTATGGAGCATTACCGCCAGATGGGCGTTTTACCTGCTGAGCATGATGCTTTGGGCGCAATAGATATGCTGAATCTTGAGATCGCGCAAGACGGTGACCTTTTGGTGTATGAGGGCCCGCAACCGGCTGTTTATGCGGTTCGTGGTGGTTTGATGGTGGCTAAGTCTCCGGTCTTTATTGTGAGGCGGAACTTGCCGGGCAGGGTTCAGCCTGATTTTCGGTTGGAGGTTTTTGCCGGGTTGGTACAGGCTGCGCTTGATGCTCAGGTGCGAGGTGGGGCGTCGAAGGTGAGCTGGCTGAGGGCTCGTGTTTCGGGTGAGTTGCTGAATGCTGTGTTGAGTGATGTGTCTAATGACCAGGTGGATTGGTTGGACCAGCAGTTGAAGAAGGTGCGAGAACAGAAGCTATTTTTGCGGGAGCAGTTGCTGGCCCTGGAGTCTCTTGCGAAAAATACCCTGGGAGGCCTGGCTGAGGGCTCAATCAAATTTTCGTAAAATATTGTAGCTACCGATACGTCTCCGTATCACCATATGTTGATGCATGAGAAAACTCAAGACTGGTACTCTTGCACCAAAGCTACTCATGAAAGGTGAAATCTAATGGCTACTGTGAAGAAGGGTAAGTCCTCTGCCTCTACCCCGGAGGAACTGCGCGATATGATGTGGGCTGCCGCCGATAAGTTGCGCGGTTCGATGAACGCGGCGGACTACATGAACTTCGTGCTGGGCCTGATTTTCCTTAAGTACGTGAGCGATAGTTTTGATGCTTGCGCGCTACAGATTAGGCAAGAGCTGATTGATGAAGGTTACGAGGGGGAAGAGCTCGATGAAGAGCTAGAAGTTTCCCTCCAGGACCCTGATTCTTTCTATGGTGAGGGCGTCTATTTCGTGCCTGAGAAGGCTCGCTGGGGCTACATCACTAACTTTGCTAAGACTGACAACATTGGTGAGGTGCTAGATGCGGCTATGCGCGAGATCATGGAGCAGAATGATCGTCTGCGTGGTGCGCTGAGCGAGATTTATAACAAGGAGAACGTAGATCAGCGCCGTCTTGCTGGCCTGATTGATTTGTTTTCTAACGCTGACTTTAAGGGTATTCGTGAGCAGACCGGTCGTTCTTCCCAGGACGTGCTGGGTGAGGTTTATGAATACTTCTTGGGGAAGTTTGCGGCGAAGCAGGGCCAGCGTGGTGGCGAGTTTTATACTCCGAGGTCTGTGGTGCGCACGCTGGTTGATATTTTGGAGCCGGTGGACGGCAAGCTGTATGACCCTTGCTGTGGTTCAGGCGGCATGTTTGTGCAGTCTGAGAAGTTTGTGGAGAAGCACGGCGCTTACTTTAAGCAGGAGAAGGGCTATGAGCCTGCTCTGATGGTTTATGGTCAGGAGCTTAATGACCAGACGTGGCGCCTTGCGCGTTTGAATCTTGCGATTCACGGTATTTTTGGTGAGCTGGGTGATCGTTGGGCTGATACTTTTACCGAGGATAAGCATGCAGGCACGAATTTTGATTATGTGCTGGCTAACCCGCCTTTTAACTTGAAGGATTGGGATCGTCGTACTGATGATCCGCGCTGGAATTTTGGTGTTCCTCCGGTACGCAATGCGAATTATGCCTGGTTGCAGCATATTTGGAGCAAGTTGAATGCGGGCGGTTCTGCGGCTGTGGTGCTGGCGAATGGTTCGATGAGCTCTAATACGGGTGGTGAGAATACTATTCGTGAGGAGATGGTGCGGGGTGACGCCGTGGCGGCGATGATTGCCTTGCCTGCCAACCTCTTCTTAGGTACTGCGATTCCGGTGTGCGTGTGGGTTCTTGCCAAGGATAAGGGTGCTGGTAAGCGCGGTAAGAATGACCGCAAGGGCGAGATTTTGATGATTGATGCCCGCGATATGGGCCATATGGTTGACCGGACGACCCGGGTGTTTTCTGATGAGGACGTTGCGAAGATTGCGGGTACCTGGCATCGCTGGCGCGGTACTGATTCGGAGCTGAATACGGGTGAGTATGAGGACGTCGCTGGTTTCACCAGGTCTGTATCTGTGAAGGATGTTGAGGCTGAGGATTGGGCTTTGACTCCGGGGCGTTATGTGGGTTCTGCGGCGGTGGTTGATGATGGCGAGCCGGTGGAGGTTCGTATTGCTCGTTTGCGTGAGAAGTTGAGTGTGCAGTTTGCGGAGTCGCAGCGTCTTGCTGAGGTGGTGCAGAAGAATCTGGCGAGTTTGGATTTGCCGCTGGTGCCTGCTGATAGCGAGGACGATGGGCTGGGGCAGGACGCCGCAGCTGAGGTTGCAGAGGGTGAGGTGAAGTAGGGATGACTTCAGCAAAGCTGGGCGACGTTCTAGATAAAATCATTGATTGTGAGCATAAAACAGCTCCAGAAACCGTAGGAGAAGTCTACGCGTACTCTGTTGGTACCCCTCATCTAAAAGAGGGCAGAATTTTATACAGCCAAGCTAAACCAATTTCTCAAGAAACTTATCTGCAATGGACTAAGAGGGGAGAGCCGGAAGCGGGTGATTTAATTCTTGCTCGTGAAGCACCGGTCGGGCAGGTGGGGCTAGTAGGAAACGTCAGGGTTGCATTGGGACAACGCACCGTGCTGCTCAAAGTGAATAAGAAATTGTGTGTTCCAAGATATCTGCATTACAAGCTAATATCCCCGCGAATGCAACAGTTGATGCAAGTTTGGTCTGAGGGCTCAACTGTTGCACATTTGAATGTCAAGGATATCCCTAAGCTAGACATCGGTAACCTTCCACCACTTTCAGAGCAGCGACGTGTGGCTGAGATTCTGGGGTCTTTGGATGACAAGATTGAGGCAAATAATGCGCTGATAGAATCCTTGGAACAACTCGCTGATACTGAGTTCCTGCGTCTGCTAAAGCTTCATGAGGGCTCTATAGAAGATGCTAAATATGGAGATTTGGCTGTGTTTGGTGGTGGAACCCCAAGCACGAAAAAACCTGAGTATTGGGAAGGCGGAGTTATTAATTGGGTAACGCCTACTGATGTGACCGGTTTGAGTAATCATGCTTTGTTTGAGAGTTCGAGGAAGATTACTGATGCTGGGCTAGAGGCTTGTTCTTCGGTATTACATCCAGCAGGTTCTATTCTAATGACTTCGCGTGCTTCTATTGGTTTCTTTGCTGTGAATGAAGTGCCAGCGGCTACTAATCAGGGTTTTATTGTGGTGGAGCCTGAGAACGCTGATGTTCGGTGGTGGGTGTACCACCATATGAAGCGTGATGTAGGATTATTTTTACAGTTATCGAATGGTGCAACGTTCATGGAGTTGAGCCGTGGCATGTTCAAGTCGCTACCGCTGAAACTGTATAGGGGTAAAACTGCTTTGAAGGATATTCATGCTCAGATTATTTCGTTAGCTGCAGAGAATAGAGAATTAGTAGAAACTCGCGACCTATTAATACGCAAACTCATCAAGTAGCGATTTTGGAATAATAATTTCCATGATAGGAATCTAATGGAGCAGTACAAAATTACACCTGATGGTTATATAGGAGTGAGCGTAAGTGGAAGTCGTAACAATGCGGCATCAATCTTAGAACGAGAGATAATTGATTTCATTGCTAAAAATACTGGCTACCCAGTAACTAAAGTTTTGATTCCAGGAATGGGTGCATTAGGTGGCCCACCATCAGATTTTATTGAACTGGTTCGGACTAGTTTCGAAATTGCTGGTTATCTCGGTGTTGCATGGAAAATGGAACAGTTTTTCCGTCGAAAAGCTAAATCAAGAATCGATAAGAAGGCGCGGAGACAGTTAGTTAATCGGCAACATCTCTTTATAGTCTTGACCCATGGAGACCCTATCCCAGATTCGTCTATTCAACGCTTAACGATTCGTGACCTAGTAGCGTTGTTGCCTCATCTGAGAGAAAAACTATCTGCTGTAGAGAACTTTACGCTGATGATTATGGGAAAATCTGCATCAGGAAATCAGGTTAATTTTTCTAACCTCAAATTAAAAGACCTTCAGGGTAAGGCTCTACGACGAATGATTAAGGTTTCTAAACGAGAAGAAGGCCCTATCGGCTATACCTCTGAAGATCTGAATATGTTGATTTTTAAACCAAACTCAAGACTGTATTAGTGGGGACTACAGATGCGTTTTTCAGAAAAATTTAATATCCAACTAGACGGGTCTGAGGAGTGGTTTGATTTACTGCTCAACCAAGACACACCATTGTATGTTGACCCATTTCTTATCTTTGAAGATGAGGATCCTTTTTGGGCTGAAGCTAAGGAGGAAATTGTCAACTTCTTTGAACACGCGGTTGGCTTAGCAATCAAATCTGAAGGTCAACAAAACCAGTATTGGAAGAGTGCAGTTCAAATTTTAAAGTGTCCTGAGCCGAATCAGTTTTGTTTAGGACTTAGTACCGGTGATCCTAAGGGGTCAGGGCTTGGAAAAATTGCGGCTGAATCAATATGTAAGAGTATATCAAAAGCTAGTAAATCAGAAATTGTTGATTTTTCGATGATAGTAGGGTTTATGATCCTGGTGCCTAACATCGGGGTGGATATTCTGAGTGATTGTGTTTGTAATATTCTTAAAAAGAAATTTATTGAGTATACCCAAAACGTTTGCACGGAAGAGTCTATCGAAATGGAAGAGCATGTAGTTTCTCATGCGGGCTTTAATAAAATTAGTAAACGGTGGGATAAACTCAAGTTTTATTTGCCTTCCAATCCTTATAGTAATTCTTACTCCTTGCTGGTCCCTAAAAGGTTTTTGGCAGAGATACCGTCAGAAGAAGCTGGTTATGATTATTACGACGCTATTGATATGAACGATGAATTGAGAAATAGATTTAATCTTGAGTTAAATAAGGAGCTAAATAAATCAAAAAGACTGGCTATAATCAAAGCCGCAATGTTGGAAAATCCAGAAAAATCAATGGATTTTATAAAAAAATTTAATGCGATGAACCCACGGAACCCGTATGATATTTCCACGGATCCTGAAGGTATATTTACTTGGTATGAAAAAGGTATTGAACTTGCTCAAAAGGCTGAATTAGTTAGGGAGCCTTTGGATAAAAATATTAAAGAGTTTGTTTTAGCTCTTGCTAATAGATTCAAGCATGCGGTTGAGGAGCAGGGGGGATGGAAACTCTTGTGGAACGATGGAAATACTAACCATCGTAAAGAGGATATAGTACAAAGTCTCGCAGGAATGATGTGGCGTTCTCAGTGTCGAAATGCCAATATTGATATTAATCGAGAGATTGAAACTGGTCGTGGTCCAGTGGATTTTAAATTTTCCTCTGGCTGGGAAGCGCGTGCTTTGCTGGAAGTTAAGCATCTTGACTCATCTGCGTTTCTCAAAGGTCTTCAGAAGCAGACCTTGCAATACCTAAAATCTGAGGAAGTCTATGTAGGGGTATATCTTGTTATTCAGTATGAGGAGAGCAAGCGTATGGACGAGCGAATTATTGAAATTCAAAGTGAAATTGAACGTCTAAAACGCCAAGGAAAAAATATTGAAGTGGTATTTGTTAATGCTTCTCCAGATAAGCCGTCTGCATCTAAATTATAAATATTATTTATAATCTTCTGACTTTGACCATGATTTTTCATCATCCATGCGCCTTATGCTTAATTGTAAAAAATAATTTAATGAATCTGGAAGCTCATGTCCCCAGGGTGTATGAAGTATATGCCATGGGCCTCTAGCTAGTTCCTAGCGCAGCCATGATGGGTCAGGGCTCTCGGCTTGCTTCGTGCGCTAAGCAGTTCATACCAGGTTTACCTATGTCAACTTTTCGGCACCCCTCACCCAGTGCCACTCACTTTTAACTGCTCCTACTCTTATATCCGTGAAGTCGAATGCACTGTGAATGCGATTAGCGGCATGCACCGAAAGAGCGTTAAAGAAAAAATACCTGGAGCCATTAGCAGTAAGTAGGACTTATCTATACGGGGCAATTCATTAGTTACGCGGTGACTCCATATTTCGGTAGGCTAAAAGAAGGAAGTCGCTACTTCATCTGTTGTATTTAGTGAAACAAACAAAGTAGCGGCTACCTGTTTGAAGAGCTAGAAACTGGCTTCGAGATCACGCATCATCGTGAATGTATCAACGTAATCTACACCGAAAGCACGGCAAACATCTGGAATCAGAACGCGCTTCTTAGCCTCAGGGCGCGGCAGTTCATGAGTCAAAACAGTCAAACCATGCGCTGCAGCATAGGCCACGAGAAAGTAATCAGCAATTCCCAAAAACTCATCTACCGCTGACTGCCTATAACCTTGCTGCCTTACCCAATCCGCAATCTCACCCATCGCCTGAATGGTTGCACCATCAGCAATATCCCTGAAGAAACGAGATCTGTTCTTTGCCCACTCAGTCAGAGCATCGTTGCCTTCCTTGAGCTCATCCAGCACAGGTTTAATACTTACCAGGCTCCCAGCGCCAAAATTCCGATCAAGGAACTCCCAGAAACTCGGCACAAGGTCAAAAGCATAGTAGCGGCGGTATGCCTCAACCAAAATATTGGTATCTACCAGGAACATCACCAAGCACCAACCTCACGTGCGAAACGCTCAAAAGTCTTAGTCTGCCTAACTCCCAACAAATGCTGGGCATCAGGATACGACATCCTACCGCTACGCGCCTCGCGGTACACTGCCCGCGCAAAACGCGGCCCCACTACAAAGGGGTGCGACTTATAAAACTCGCCACCAGAAGACCCCTTCTCGGTTTTCTGCCGCAAAACCTCCAAAGCCCGAGCCTCAAACTCAGGGTAAGCCACAGACCACTGCTCACAAGAAATCAGCTTCAAATCCCGAAGCCGATTCAGCAGAGCCAACGCACTCACCCTAAAACGCTTCGCCACAGGTAACACCGCGTCCTCGCCCAAGGAACGCAGAGCAAGCCTGCTCACCTCACTGGCGGGCATGAGAAAGGCCGCTGCAAACTCATCGCACCAACGCTCAGAACGACTTAAGCTTCCGCTCTCTTCAGCATCATCAGACACACCAGACTCACCCAAAACCAAATGCCCCACTTCATGGAACATCGTGAAAACCTGAGCAGCATGAGACTCTTTGCCATTCACAAAAATAAGCGGAGCGTACTCATCAGAAAGAGAAAAGCCACTGAACTCTTGAGTATCAAAAGGCCTACGGGTGGAGCCAAAATAGCCAGCCACGCTTACAAGAACACCCTGATTCTCAAGGAAAGTAAAAACCTCCTTGCGAGACTCAACATAGCTCTGTGCCTTGCTGGCAGTATAAAAATTCCACTGCTCACGTAAACGCATTGCTACAGTCTCAGGTGCGTCACTTAAGCTGGCACTACCAACCCAATCCACAACGTCCAGACCCTGATCAAGCGCATAATCGCGGAACCAAACCTGCTTACGCTGCTGTGCGTAAATCTCATCGGTTAGTTCCTGAGAATAACGGCTACTGCGCCCATCACGCCTGCGAAAATCAGGCAAAGGCTTCTCAAGCACTGGTGGCTCACTCATCATCAAGTAGCCAAAGGGAACGTGAGTGCTCTTCGCAAAATCCTGTAGCTGCTTTAAAGTCGGCTGCAATGAGCCTTCAAGCCAACCCACCACCTTGTCGCCTAGCCGCAAATCACCAGGTTCAACACTAGCTTGTTCCAAAGCCCAAGAAATCAAAGCGGGTTTCACCGGGACCCGAACGCTCACACTACACCCCCTCACAAAAACTGCTTAAGAAAACACCCCCTATGACATGACCGAGATAGCTTGATACTAGGCTTCTTAACGGTATGAGGGGACTCTACCTCTAATTTAATCTATTGATGTAAACCAGCGCTACACAAAAGTGAAGAAAAGCATGGCACGTTCTGGGCGGCGGTTCTATAGAGATAAGCCACCTACGGTTCCAGCGCTAGGTGAACCATAGCGTGATGAATACCTCGCACAGGGCACGATTGAGTGCTCAGAACACACTCCTTGGCAAGTGGTTGGAAGCCCAAAAGATTGTACAGTGACTGTGCAAAAGATTGTACAATCTTTCAGTTTATTGCTGCTGGAAGGGCATACAGCGGGTACCTACCCAAACATCAAGAGAGCAACTGATACGCCCCATTATCACTGTCACACTTCTCCCAATGATTTCCCCTTGCATAAGCTAGGAACAGATAAGACACCCCTAGCAAAGGAACAGAACCATGGCATTCATCGACGAATCAGAATGGGAAAGCTTCGCACTCGACATTCTCGGAGAACTCAGCTGGCAACCCCTCCACGGCACACAAATCGCCCCTAACGCCAGAGGCGAGGACGACATCAACGGCAAGCTCCCCTACGAGCACCTCCGCGAGAAAAACGACACCCTCGAAATCCCCGGCATGCTCCGTGAAGCCATCGCCCGCCTCAACCCCGAACTCACCCCAGAAGACATACGAACCGTCGCCGAAAGCGTCCTCACCGCCGCATCCATCGACCCCAAAGCCGAAAACCGCGAAGCCCACAAATACATCACTAAGGGGTACAAGGGTCTCACCATCAAACGCCACGACGGCAGCGAATACAACCCCACCGTACGCATCATCAGCCGCAACCCCGACGAAAACCGCTGGCTCGCCGTCCAACAAGTCACCCTCAAAACCCTCGACAAAGAACGCCGCTTCGACATCGTGCTCTACTGCAACGGCCTACCCGTCGGCATCATCGAACTCAAACGCGCAGGCGACCCCAACGCAGACCTCCGAGGTGCTCACAACCAAATCAACCAGTACCTGCACGACTTCCCCCTAGCCTTCCGCTACAACGTCCTCACCATCATCAGCGACGGCATCACCGCCCGCTACGGAACCCCCTTCACCCCCTACCCTCACATGTCTGTCTGGAACGTGGACGACGACGGCAAACTCATCGACTTCACCACAGAAACACCAGACCCCTCAGACTACGAATCCCAAACCGCCCTCGAAGCCCTCCTCTTCGGTGTCGCCAACCAAGAACGCTTCCTCGACCTGCTCAACAACTACATTGTGTTCACCAGCGTTCCTAATGAACAGGGCGGCGTCCAAACCACCAAAATCATCGCCAAACCCCACCAATACTTCGCCGTAAGTCGTGCTGTCACCGAAACCATGCGAGCAGTCACCGGAAACCGCCAAATCGGCGTCGTCTGGCACACCCAGGGCTCAGGTAAATCCCTTGAAATGGTCTTCTACGACAACATCGTCATGCGCCACCAGCACCTCAACAACCCCACCACCATCGTCGTCACTGACCGCACCGACCTTGACGACCAGCTCTTTAACACCTTCTCATCCACCCTAGATTTCCTGCCGGAAACCCCTTACGAAATTGAAAGTATCGCTGAGCTTCGCAGCGAACTACAGGGGCGCCAGCAGGGCGGTATTTACTTCACCACCCTACAAAAATTCGCCAAAACCAAAGATGAAAAAGACGCCGGTCTCAGCCACCAAATGCTCTCAGACCGCTCAAACATCATCATCATGGTGGACGAAGCGCACCGCTCCCACTACGACAATCTCGATGGTTTTGCCCGCAACATCCGCGACGCGCTACCCAAGGCCAGCTTCATTGCCTTTACCGGCACCCCCATCGAAAAGCTAGAGACCAACACCCAAGCAGTCTTTGGTGACTATATCGATATCTACGATCTCACCCGCGCAGTTAAAGACGGTGCCACCGTACCCGTCAAATACGAGTCCCGCTACATCCCCCTGGAACTGCCAGACGGCGAAACCATCGAAAATATCAATGATGTCGCCGAGCGCCTGACTGAAGAACTCGACGAAGCAGAGCGCAGGAAGACCGAACAGGCTGTGCTGCGCATGAACACCATGTACGGTTCACCAAACCGCCTCAAGAAACTGGCAGCAGACCTCGTAGAACACTGGGAAACCCGCAGCAGCTCCATGAAACAGCTCATCGGAGTACCCGGTAAAGGCATGATCGTTGGCGTGACCAGGCAGGTTTGTGCTGACCTCTACGACCACATCATCGAGCTCCGCCCAGACTGGGCGGGAACCGGTATCAACGACGGAAAAATCCAGGTGCTCTACACTGGGTCCGCCTCAGACGAAGAGGATATCGCCCGATTTGCCCGTAACGGTCAGGCATCAAAGACGCTACAGGCCCGTTTGAAGAATCCCAATGACCCGCTCGAGCTCATCATCGTGCAGTCAATGCTCCTCACAGGGTTCGACGCGCCAGCGCTCCACACCATGTACCTTGACCGCCCCCTTAAAGGTGCCCTGCTCATGCAGGCTCTTGCCCGCGTCAACCGAACCTACAAAGAAAAACAGGAAGCCCTGCTCGTTGGTTATGCGCCCATCATCGATAACTTGCGTGAGGCCCTCGGCATCTATGCGAGTAGCCATACTGCAGGTGCACCCGGCGAGCACGATATGCAAACCGCTGCGGAAAACGCTCTCAATCTCATCACCGAAATTGAATACCTACTACAACCTGTGCACGGGTGGAAGGAGAAAATTCTCGGTGAGGGTAACCATCGCCCTAACCCAGCAGACCGTATCGCGGCCCTCCGCATGGTTATGGGATTCCTGCTCAGTAACCGCCAGGCAACCGAACCCGTCATCAAGGATTCGGACTCTATTGACGGAACACCACGCCGTCCCCAAAAAACGGAGAAGAGCATCTACAGCAAGTTTGTAGAACGCAGTTCCCAACTCACTCGGCTGTACAACTTTGTTGCCTCCACCCATGAAAACGACAAAGTCAAAGAACTCAAGCAGAAAACAGTCTATGTGCAGTTCTTTGAAGAGGTACGCGTAGCCGCAGCCAAGAACCTAGCCGAAGACCGGGTTAGTCGTGGTTTGCCTGTGCCTGAAGACATCAAGCGCCTGCTAGAAAACTACACCGAAGGGCTCATCGAAACCGGTGAAGTGAAAGACCTCCACAAGCTTGCAGGAATTCCCGCACCAGACCTCAATGAGCTCAACCTAGACTTCGCCCGCCAGGCAGCCGAAAATTCCAGTGAACCGTTAGCTCTGGAAGCCTTGCGTAAGGCAATGCAACGACAAATGCGAGATACCGTCGGGCATAACCAGACCCGTCAGGCCTACTACGGCGAAAAGCTGCAGGACCTTGTCACAAAATACAACAACTCGCAGCTAAGCTTCGTTGAAATCATGGAACACATCATCGAACTGGGTAAAGAGCTTAAACAAGAAGCAATGCGCGGCGAGGAGCTGGGCCTCACCTACGATGAAATGATTTTTTACGATACTCTCGAAGCTTGCGACCGAGCTGAACTAGAGTACTCTGCCGATGCCCTGGCAGACATCGCTCGCGGAATTGCAAACGCCATCCAGGGATCGCACCGGGACTGGCTCTCTCAGCCCACGCAGCGTGCCAAACTGCGCAAAACTGTTAAACGTCTGCTTCGCAAGCACAAATATCCGCCGAAAGGTCAGGATGAAGCCCGCCGCCGCGTCCTAGAGCAAATGGAAATCATCGCGGAGGAAAGGAGCAAGAGGCAGAACGGGGAGTGATGCACCGACTATCACAGGATGCCCCGGTGCTCCCTGAGGTGCCTGCCTATCGGCGCGTCTGTGGATAACCCCTGTAATGCTCGGTCATAAATCCGCCGGGCACCCCGGAGTTATCCACAGATTTCTAAAAGACCTAGTGGGAGCCAAAATTTTTTCCCATACTGGTGCCATGAACAACACTTTCCAGCACCCCGAACGTCCGCCCTACCCGCTACCTCCAGCCCCAGCTCGCCCGCCTCACCCGGGCCAGCCCCTTGTGTACCCACTGCCGGGGGTGCATATGCCCCACGAGACAAACAAGCTCAATCCCTACGGCACAATCTCCCTGGTCATGATGCTACTTATGGCCTGCCTAGGGCTCGCCAACTTTTTCTTTTTCGGCTGGGAACTCAACATCGTCCTACCCACAGGGTTTACCTGGCTCGGTGCCATGGGGCTGGGAATAGGGGCCCTATTCGTGAAGGGCCGAGAGAAAATCACTGCAATCATCGCCCTGATCTTGGGGGTGCTGATTATCGTCGCTGCCCCGCTATTCTTATTTCTTGCCTTGGCCTTCATTATGTGGGTGGGAAGTGGCTTCGCCTAGAGGATGAACTCGCGGCGCCCCTCCTCATACCCGGGTATGATTTGTTGTTTTCTGAGCATCAACCGGGTGTTGTCTGGGCAGGTTAGCACTTACACTAAAAGAGAACTGCACTACATTTATCTCCGCTAGTGAAGGGCCAGCACCATGAGCACAACCCCCACACCTCCGACTCAAGTACCGGAAGCTGCGCACCGGCGTCCGCCTGCCAAAAAGAAAATGAGCACCCTCACTAAGGTACTCATTGGTCTGGCTGTAGGCGTCATCGCTCTCATCGCCATCGGTGCGCTAGTCGTGGGTAGCATGTTTGGTGGCAACACCAGTGCTCAGAACTCCATCCCCTCCACCGACTACCTGATTTTGAGCGACGAAGGCGTCAGCAACAAAGTACGGGTGGACGGTACCATCGCCCCCGGCGAAGTCCGCTCCATCACCACCCACCTCACCAGCCCCATCAGCTCCGTTGAGGTAGAGGTCGGCGACCGGGTTGAGCTCGGCCAGACCCTAGCCACCATCGACACCTCCACCTTGCAGGGGGACCTCGATACCCAACGCACCCAGCTCGACGGGGCCGTCACCAGCGCCCAGGGCGCTCTGACCGCAGCGCAAACCGCCTACGACCAGTACAGCCAGGGAATCACCAACGGCACCAACCCCGAAATTCTAGCGGCCCTCGCTACCCAGCGCTCCGCTAACGAACAAGCCTCCCTGGCTGCCACCGACCTCAACGCCAAGTATCAGATGCGCGATCAGGCCGCTGCTGCCGGTGAAGACCTCACCATGATTAACGCCGAAGTCGCCGCCGCTGAGTCGGCCCTGCGTCTGGCTAACGGGGCAAAGGCGGACGCAGACACCGCCGTCGCCACCGCCCGCACCTCCGCCAACACCCAGCTTTCAGCCCTCGAAACCGAGCTCAATAGCGCCCGCACCGCCCTGACCAGCGCAGAAACCACTCGCGACCAGACCCTCGGTGCCCTGCAGGGGGACCTCAGCTCAGCCACCCTCACTTCACCCATCAACGGTGTCGTTATGAGCGTAGCTAAGCCCGGTGCGCCGGCAACCGGCCCCGTCGTGACCATCGGTGACGATTCCAAGCTCACCATCACCACCAGCGTCCGCGAGGCTGACGTTGCCACCATCAAGGAAGGCAACCGCGTCACCTTTACCGCCGGGGCAACCGGAACCAAGGAGTACTCGGGTACCGTCACCTCGGTCGCATCCATCGCCGACTCTGCCCAGCAGACCAATCCTGAGGCTGCAGCAGCGGGCATGGCAGCCGGTGGTTCACCCACCTTTACCGTCACCATCGAAGTTACCGGTGACCGCGACGGCCTCTACCTGGGGTCCTCCGTCAAGGCCAGCATTATCACCGCTGAAGAGGAAAGCTCCCTAGCGGTGCCCCTGGATGCGGTCTATACTAACGATCTCGGTAGCGAGAGTGTTGTGGTGGCTGTCGCTAATGACGACGGCTCCTTCACCCTCGAAGAGCGCTCCGTTGAAACCGGCCTGGCTAACGAGTTCGACATCGCTATCACCGGCGGCGATGTAGCCTCCGGCGACATGGTGCTCACCTACGGCGAAACCTACCGCTACCGCGTGGGTGAAACCGTCACCCTCGACGCCGGCACCAGCTTCGGGTGGTAGGCCATGAGCACCCTGCTCGATATGCAAGGCATCGTTAAAACCTTCAACGCGGGCACGCCCAGTGCCATTACGGTGCTCCCCGGTGTTGACTTTCACGTCGATCGCGGTGAGTTTGTATCGGTGGTGGGCCAGTCCGGCTCAGGTAAGACCACGCTGATGAACATCATCGGCCTGCTCGACCGGGCCACCCAGGGTTATTACACCTTCGCCGGTGAGAATATCCCTTCCCTCAGTGATGACGAGTTAGCTTACTACCGCAGCCAGAACATCGGGTTTATCTTCCAGAGCTTCAACCTGGTGGGCCGTATTTCTGCCCTCAAGAACGTGGAAATGCCCATGATGTACGCCGGTATCAACCCCCGTGACCGTCGCGAACGAGCCGCCCACCTGCTAGAGCAGATGGGCATGGCCGACCGCATGAACCACAGCCCCACAGCTCTCTCCGGTGGCCAGAAGCAGCGTGTTGCTATCGCCCGCGCCCTGGCCAACGACCCGCCCCTGCTCCTGGCAGATGAGCCCACCGGCGCCCTGGATTCCCAAACCGGCCGTATGGTCATGGATCTCTTCCACGAGCTCAACCGCGAGCAGGGCAAGACCATCGTCTTCATTACCCACAACCCCGAGCTGGCGGCTGAGACCGACCGCATCGTCACCATGGTCGACGGCCGGATTACAGAGGAGGTCTCGCAATGAACGTGCGTGAATCAATCTCCCTAGCCCTGGGCAGCCTGCGCAACAACAAGATGCGCTCCTTCCTCACCCTGCTCGGCATCATCGTGGGCATCGCCTCGGTCATTACGATTCTGACCCTGGGCCATTCGCTCAAAACCCAGGCCTCTGAGTCGATTGTGAGCTCTGGTGCCAACGACCTGATGGTGAACGTGGTGCAGCGACCCACCGAGGAGCAGGAAGAAGCTGGTTTGACCTCGGGCCCGATGGGCATGCCGAACGGCGAATACATTGAGCCCGCAGCTGAGTCTAAGTTCGATGAGCACGACATCGCCCGCCTCAAAGAGGCCCTGGGCGATAACATCGCGGGTATTCCCCTCGGGGCAAACTCTTACACCAGCGTAAATCTCAGTGCTGGTGGGAGCGAGGCTCCTTACGCCAGTGCCCAGTTCGTCAATATGGACTACCTGGAGCTCAACCCGGTCAGCCTGGTGGCGGGGCGTTCTCTGACGCAAGCCGACATGGATGCCAAGCGACCGGTCATCCTGCTTTCAACCGATCAGGCGTACCAGCTCTTTGGCGACCCCCAGACGGCAGTGGGAAGTGAAATCGATGCGCAGTTTGGCATGACCTCGCGAAGCCTCATGGTGGTCGGGGTCTATCAAACCGAATCTGTGGGCAGCGGTATCTTCGCCTACACAGGGCCGGGCACAGTCTACCTACCGGTGTCGCTGGAGTCTGACTTCAACTCCTATAACAGCGACGGCTGGAATAGCATCACTGTGCGCCCGGCTGAGGGTAAGGACCTGGGCCAGGTCAAGGCACTGCTCCAGGCCCACCTGACCAGTATGTACCGCAGCGACGACCAGTTCATGGCCGAAATCCAGGACTTCTCAGCCATGACCGAGCAGTTCAATGCGGTTCTGGACGGCATCAGCGCAGCTATCTCGGCTATCGCCGGTATCTCGCTGCTGGTGGGCGGTATCGGCGTCATGAACATTATGCTCGTGACCGTCACCGAACGTACCCGCGAAATTGGCATCCGCAAGGCCCTGGGTGCAACGCGCGGGGCAATCCGCCTACAGTTCGTGGTTGAGGCTATGATGGTCTGCCTGGTCGGCGGTATCCTCGGCGTTCTCATCGGTGGTGGCCTGGGTATGCTGGGTGCCAACATGCTGGGAACCTTCGTCTTCCCGCCGCTCAGCGCCGTGCTCCTAGCCCTGGGGTTCTCCCTGGCCATCGGTCTCTTCTTCGGCTACTACCCGGCCAACAAGGCGGCCAAGCTCGACCCCATCGATGCCCTGCGCTACGAGTAGCTACCCGCCTCACCCCTGGTAAAAAGATAAAAACAAGGACGCCGCCCCCACCTTCCTGCCCTGAGGCAGGGGAGTGGGAGGCGGCGTCCTTATTTTCGTGCGCTACCTGCGCCTAGCGCAGGGTCTCACCAATCTTCAGGTGCACCACCGAGGGGCCACGAGTGGCCAGGGCCTGCTGAACGGTCTCGGCCAGGGTGTCCATGGTGGCTGAGAAGCCGGTGGCGCCGAAGCCCTCGGCCAGTTTGACCCAATCGGGCTGCACCAGGTCTACCGCCACGGGGGCGATGCCGCGGTCGCGCTCGTTCTGGCGGATCTCGCCGTAGCCGCCGTTCTCCACGCAGATGATGGGCAGGTCGAGCTGCTGCTCAACAGCGGTCATGAGCTCCTGGATGGCGAACATGAGGGCGCCGTCGCCGAGCAGGCAGACCACCGGACGTTCGGGCGCGGCTACCTTAGCACCGATAGCGGCAGGCAGGCCGTAGCCCAGGGTAGCGTAGGTTGCCATGTAGAGCAGGGAGTTGGGGCGGGCGGCCCGGTAGAAGGTGGTAGTGCCCATGTAGGTGACCTGGGAGGAGTCACCGGCGATGATGGTGTCTTCGGGCAGGACCTCCATAATCTTCTCGTTGAGCTCGGCCAGCTCGGGCGCGATAGCCCGCCCCTCGTTATCGAGGGCATCGAAGATGTTGTGCAGGTCGCGTGGTTCGCGGGAGCCGGGGGCCAGGCCGAGCTCGGCGAGGGCGTCCAGCAGCTGGGGGATGACGGCCTTGGAGTTGCCGGGTAGCTCAATGTCGGGGGTGATGTTGGTGAGCATCTGGTCACGGGTGATATCAACGCGAATGACGGGCCCAGCGGGGCGGATATCGCCATCCCAGAGCTCCGCTTCACCAATCTTGGAGCCGATGATTAGCATGGCGTCAGCCTCACGGCAGAAGGCGTGGGCGGCGCTCAGGCGCAGGTCGGCTCCGAGGGAGAGGCGGTGCTTTTCGGGGATGGCGCCCTTTCCGTTGACCGAGGTGATGACGGGTGCTTCGAGAGTTTCAGCCAGGCGGAGTAGGTCTGCTGCTGCCCCGATAGAGCCGCCACCTGCGACGATGATGGGCTTCTTCGCTTCGGCCAGCATACGGGCAGCCTCGCGCACGTCGTCAGCAGGTGCAGGCTGAGGCTTTCCCAGGGGGCGGGCCTGCAAGATAGCGGGGTCGAGTTCGACGTCGCGTTCGAGCACGTCGAGGGGCACCTCAATGTGAATGGGGCGCGGACGGTTGTGGGCGAAGGAACGGAAGGCGTTGTGGAGGATGTCCACGGCTTCTTCGGCCGAGTTGACGCGGCGGGAGAGCTCGACGATGGAGTTGACGGCACCGGTGGGGTTCTTGGTCTCGTGCAGGGCACCGATGTCGCGGAATTCGTGCCCCACAGGGCGGCCGGGGGAGAGGATAATCATGGGGCGTGACTCGGCGTAGGCGGTGGCTGCACCTGAGAGCGAGTTAAGTAGACCGGGGCCCGAGGTGGTGATGACGACGCCGGGTAGGCCGCGGGTCAGGGACCAGCCGTCTGCCCCGTAGGAGGCACCCTGCTCGTGGCGGGTGGTGACGGGGTGAATGTCGAGCTCTTCGAGGTGGCGGTAGAACTCAAGGTTGTGGGTGCCGGGGATGCCGAAGACGGTATCGATGCCGTAGCTGCGCAGGGTTGCCAGAATGGCGTAGCCGGCGTTGCGGCGGGGCTCGGTGGTTTCACCGGAACGGTCGGGAAGTGAGGGGTGAGTCATGGTGGCCTTTCGTGGGCGCGGGGTGCGGGCTTCCGCTTTAGCATACGGGGTGAATGCATAGATATGCGGGATTTTCGTGCCTGAAATGTTATGCGGAGCACAGTATGTTTATAAGCGGACGCCCGTGGCGGCTTGGTTGCGCTGGGCGGTTCTGGTGGTAGGGGGCTCTGTTGCTCTATTATGGTTTCATACTGCGTCATAGAAAGACATTAAGGGTAAGTATTCAGTAGACTGATTAAACATTTGCAGTCAACTCCCAGGACACCATGCCTACTCGTCACACTCATCTTCTTGCCCTTGCGACTCTCTCTGCTCTCGTTCTGACAGGGTGCTCAGCTACTCCAGCTGATAACTCTGCGAGCGAAACTGCCACCCCCACAACGGCCGCAAGCAGTTCTGTAACCCCCAGCCCCACACGCAGCGCTAGCGCGACGGCGTCCTCACTCGCTCCTACCACATCAACCGCTAGCCCCTCGGCAAGTGTTAGCGCGACCGCGTCCACCTCTGTGCAAGCCCAACCGCGGGCTAACGCCCCCAAGAGCGAGGTGCTCGGTGGTGGCAACCAGATTTTTGCCCACCGCTACGTGGCACTCTACGGCAACCCCGGCGGCCCGTCCCTGGGAGTACTTGGTGAGCAGGGACCAGCTGAATCTGTTGCTCGCGTCAAAAACCTTGCCGCTGAATACCAGGTGCACAGCGACGAAAAGGTCATCCCCGCCTTTGAAATCATTGCTACGGTGGCAAGCTCTGCACCCGGACCTGACGGCGACTACTCCGATGAGGCAACCATCGACAGCTTGCGCCCGCTCATCGACGAAGCCCGTAAGAGCGGGGTTTACGTTATCTTGGACTTCCAGCCCGGTCGCAGCACCTTCACCGAGCAGGTCAAACAGTATGAGGAGTTGCTCAAGGAACCCCACGTTGGTCTGGGCATTGACCCCGAATGGCGTATTTACCCCGGGCAGGTGCACCTGCAACAAATCGGTACTGTAGATGCCTCAGAAATTAATGAAACTCTGGACTACCTGGCGGCGCTGACCGATAAGCACCGCCTGCCCCAGAAGATGGTGGTACTGCACCAGTTCACGCATTCCATGATTACCAATCGTGCGGCGCTTGACACGAGCCACCCGGAGTTGGCCCTTACCCTGCATGCGGACGGCCACGGCACGCCTGAGTTGAAAGATTCTACCTACCAGGAGCTCATCCGCGATCTTGACCCGGCTATTAAGCCCTCGTGGAAGAACTTCTACGATGAAGACACCCCCACTCTGACCCCCGCCCAGACCTATGCCCTCACCCCCAAGCCCTATGTGGTGACCTACCAGTAAGGTCGGGGTTATCTGGCAAGCGAACCCTGGCGTGAATGTGACTTCTTTTCCCGAGCGGGCGTTAAAGAAACACCCGCTCGGGAAAAGAAGTCACATTCGGCGTGAGGAAGCTGCCGGTATCTCCACGAGCCGGTACCAGCGTCCGCCTGCTCCAGTTTTGGCCCAGGCAGGGAAGAGGTGGGGGTCTGAGATATGCCCATCGGCCTCGACCGTGCTGTGCCCCGCTTCACCTAGTTGTTCGAGGGAACGCCGCAGACAGGCCTCTAAGAGTAGCTCCCCCTGATCAGGGGCAGGAATGGTTGTCTCTCCGCAGAGCTCAGGCCGGTCACCGGGAAAAACCGCTATGACCGCGTGCACCTGCCCGGCGGCGTCCACCGCGATTGATGAGTAGTCGTTGTAGGCCTCGGCGGCATGGCGGGCCAGTACCGGCCGGTGGTCGCCCGATACGGGGTGCCAGCTGGCGTGCGTCCACTCGTAACAATCGACGTAGGCCTGCTCAAATTCTGGGTAGCTCACACTGCGTGCAGAGCGGGCGGACGCGTGCTCCCGCAGGTTCTGCGCGGAGCCGGTGGACATGGTGGCGGGCGGAACCATCTGAAGAGTCTGGGCGCCTAGCGAATCGGCAAAATGCAGGGTGGGTTCGCCCAGGTAGTCACGCATGAAGAAGGGTAAGGGCGTGGACGCCTGTGCCCGCGCCTGCCGGTAGAGGGCAGTACCTATGCCCTGACGTCGCAGAGGGGGTGCTACCGCAAGCTGGAGTTCATAGTGGGTGTGGTGGGCGCGGGCCATCCACCAGGCAACGATTCCTACCAGCTGCCCATCGTTATACGCCAGGAGGCAGCGAGTGCGCTCATCGCGCGTGAAATCCTCAAAATACACGGCTTGCGCCCAGGCGGGTAGTTGCTCCCGGTGGTTGGCCGGGGCGCTGGAGAAGGTCAGCTGCATACTAGCTATTCAGCCGTTCCTGCCAGGCCTTCATGACCTCGGGCGAGGTGGGTTTGGTGGACAGGGACGCTACCACATACACCACCAGCGACGCTGCCAGGCCGTAGTAAATCGGCTCGTTCGCAAGTACGCCAAAGATCGGCATACACCCTAGGGTTACTAGGGAGCCTGCCGCCATAGAAAGAGCCGCGCCCATACCTGTGCCACGCTTCCATACCAGGCCGCCCAGAATTGCAACCATCAGGCCGCCCACCAGGATGTCGTAGGCAATGGTCAAAGAGGTCACCGTGTCGGTCAAGAAGATAGCAATAACAGTAACCAGCACGCCCAAGACCAGCAGGTAAAGGCGGTCAGCCTTGAGCGTGGCATCGGTTTCCTCGCCTTCCTCAAGCGCAGGGCGCCCGGTGATAAAGGGAATCACGTCCACACGGGCTACGGTGGCAGACGCAATCAGGGCGCCCGACGCCGTTGACATCATCGCAGCTACACCGGCTGCCAGTACAACGCCGCCTACGCCTACAGGCAGGTAGTTCTGCGCAATAGCCGCGAAGGCGTCGTCCTGGCTCTCAAGCTGAGGAGCTAGCACCGCAGCCGCCATACCGATCACCGCACCGACTACGCCGTAGAGGGCGATGTAGATACCGGCACTCGCACCGCCCCAACGGGCAACCTCGGGGGAGCGGGCTGAGAAGACACGCTGCCAGATGTCTTGGCCAACCAAAATACCCAGGGTGTAAATCACGAACATGGTGATGATGGAGTTCATGCCCATAGAACCTAACTGGAAGAACTCGGCGTCCAAGCGTTCAGTGAGCCCCTGCCAGCCTCCAGCCTGACTCAGTGAGAAGGGCAGCATCAGCAAGAACATGCCCACGGTCATAATTGCGAACTGCATCATGTCGGTCAGGGTAATGGACCACATGCCGCCGAGCAGCGAGTAACCAATGACCACCAGGGAGCCGAGCAGAATAGCCCAGGTGCGATCCATATCGAACATCACGCGGAAGATTGAAGCGTAGGCGGCGGTTGATGTCACCGCAATCATGACGGTGTATGCCAGCATGACAATAGAAGAAACCTGAGTCGCTCGCACCCCATAGCGCAGGGAAAGCATCTGCGAGACGGTATAGATCTTGAGGCGCGAGATAATGGGGGCAAAGACCAGGGAGAGCAGTAGAACGCCTGCCGCAATAGCCACGACCAGCCACATGCCTGACAGGCCATAGGTGTAGCCCAGGCCCACACCGCCCACTGTGGAAGCACCGCCCAGCACTACCGCGCTTATGGTGCCGGTATAAAGGAGCGGGCCCAGGCGTCGCCCGGCAACACGGAAGTCTTCGGTACTGTTGGCACGGCGCTTGCCGAGGTACCCGAAGAAAATGAGGGCACCGAGGTAAAGCAGGATAATGGCGAGGTTCATGGGGCGCCTTTCGTGGTGATACGGCTTTAAGGTCGTGATGTAGCATACGCGATGGTCGTCACATATAGAAATTGTTGGTGAGCCTAGGAAGGCGTTTGTAGATTCCCCATTGACCTCGATACGAGGAATACCTAATAACCGTATAAAAGTGTTGCACGCCAGGGGAATGGCGTGCAACACTTTTGGGGTTCAGAAGAATACTTTTACTTGTCGAGCACCGTGTAGTTGATAGGTGCGTTTTCCCTTAGTTCCTTGTTGGCTTTCTCCACCTTAAGCTGGGTGAGCAGGAGAAGAATGATGAGGTTGATCGCTGCCGGGATCCATAGGTACATGATGTAGAGCATCTGTAGTGCAGATTCTGATTGCTCCGGTGCGTTAGCGACGTAGCCGCTGAAAGCGAGTAGCCAACCAGCGAGCGCAGTGCCTACACCGCCACCGATCTTGACGCCCAGTGAGGTTGCGGAGAACATGGTGCCATCTACCCTTTTCTTTTTGGAGAGGAAGGTGTATTCCGAGGCTTCAGCGATGAGTGCGTTGATGGTGCCCTGGAGGGGGCTCATTCCGATGGAGGCAATACCGGAGAAGAGGAGCATCAGAGGGATATTGCCCATGTAGGCTGCCACGATTACAAGAACGCGGGCAACGAACGCGATGATGTAGCCGATGACGTTGATTTTGTACATGCCTTGGAATTTTTTCACCACGATGGGGGTGAAGAGCAAGCCAATGATGAGGGGGACGTTGATAGCCCAGGCGAAGGGGCCGAGGAGCTTGGCATCACCCAGGATATAGGTCATGAAGTAGATGCCCATGCTCAGTGTAGTGTTGAAAATTTGGTTGAGTAGGAAGACTGCAAGAATCAGGAGGTAGAACTTGTTGCTTCCGAGCAGGCTGAGGGATTCTTTGAAGCTGTACTTCTCGGGAACAGGGTTGTTCTTCTCGTGAATGATGGGGATAGCCTGGGTTTCTTCTTCAAGGACTGATTTGGGGAGCTCCTTGACGGAGAAGACGGAGAGGGTATTGACGGCGAGGCCGATGAGGGCGTAGATGATGGCGATGGTGCGCCAGCCTTCTGCGCCGCCGCCGAACATTTCGACGCCTTGAACGGTGATGCTTTGAATGAGGAGGCTGGTGCCGAACGCAAACATGAAGCGGGTTGAACCCATCTGTACGCGCTCGTTACCGTTCTTGGTGATGAGTGAGGTGAGTGCGGAGTAGGCAATGTTGTTGGCGGTGTAGAACACGCCGTTGAGAAGGGTGTAGGCGATGAAGAACCAGGCGTACTGGGCGAAATCACCGAGTGATGGCGGAATCGCGAAGATGGCAATAATCATTGCGGCGCAGCCGACGTAGCCCCAGAGCATCCAGGGGCGTGCTTTGCCCATGCGGGTGTTGGTTTTGTCGATCATTGCCCCAAAGAAGAGGTCGGAAACGCCGTCAAAAATCTTGGAGGCAAGAATGAGGGTGCCGATAATTCCTGGGTTGAGTCCTACCGTGTCGGTAAGGTAAATCATCACGAATGATGCGAGGAAGGCGTAGACCACGTTGCCGGCAACATCGCCGGAACCGTAACCTACTACGTTGTACCATTTCAGGTATTTTGTTTCTTTCATTGTGTTACCTTTTGTCTGTTTCTCGCGCTATAGGGTGGGGGCGAGAGTGAAACCGAAGTTGATATTTTGTGCGTTGAGTTTGTACTCGTCTAAGACTTCGGGGCCGCAGCTGTTGGACCCGATTCCGTTGTGGGCGTAGTCGAGGCAGAGGACTGTTGAGTCGGCTTCGACCAGCTCGAAATTATGGTTTTTGTTCGTCAGCTCTTCCTGCGTGTAGTGGGAGGCGCTGAACGAGAAGGGGTGTTCGGAGGCTACAGAGAGCTGATGGTGGGGGCTTGATAGGTGGACGTAGTCGCAGTCGAATCGGCTACCGTTTTCCTGCGGCATGATGTAGTCCTCGTGGAGATCTTCGACGGAAGATTGGAAGGTGCCGTGGTAGCTTGCTTCGTGTTTGTCGCTGTAGCTCTCATGGGGACCCATGCCGAAGTATTCAACATCGGCAAAAGACTTGTCGAGGAAGAGGCGAACTCCGAAGCGGGGGAGGTCGGGGAATTCTGGGGCGCGTTCGATGTTGAATCGAGCGGTGATTTTTCCGTCGTTTGTGATGTTCCAGAGGACGGTGCCGGTGAAGATGGGTTGTACTGTGGGGGCTACCATGTTCAGGGTGCAGGAGATGGTGACACCGTTTTCGGTGTGCGTGTATCCGCTGGTGTAGACCCTTGAGTAGGCCTGGTGGTAGTGCGCTTCTGCCCATTTGAGTTTGATGTACATGTCATTATCTGTGGGTGCCCTCCAGATGTTGATGTTCATGGGCTGGGTGAGGAGGTTGTGGTCTTTGGTGGAGAGCTGGTCGAATACACCGGTTCGTCGGTTGAAGGTGTAGGTGAATCCATCGCCTTGGATGGTGTAGTGCTTACCTGTTTCGGTGACAGCGAGGTTCTGTGTGTTGTTGGTGGTGCCCAGAATATCTAGTGCCTTGGCATGGGTGGGGTTGATGGTGTGGACGGGTACTTCGTCGCGGCCGAGGAAGAGGCCTGTGGGAAGTAGGGGCAGGTCCTTCTTGAGAATGTATTCGATGTGGAGGTAGCAGCGTCCGCTGGTGAGCGAAGGTGCCTCAAGGTTAATAGTGGTTTTTTGGTGGGGGAGGAATGCCTGCTCAAAGTGGTAGGTGCCTGATGCTACTTCTACGCCATCCTGGCTGAAGGTGTATTTCAGTTCTATGGCTTCTTGTGCGTCGGTGAAGTCAAGGTAGTTCTTGAGGGTAAGGGAGCCGGATACGGTGTCGAAGGAGACGACTCTGAGGGGGCGGTAAACGTTGCGGTATTCGAGGAGACCAACGTGGGGAGTGCGGTCGGGGTAGACAAGGCCGTCCATGCAGAAATTTCCGTCGTGTACTTCTTCGCCGTGGTCGCCGCCGTAGAGGTATTTGGGTGTGCCATTTTCGGTGGTACCAGCGTAGATGGCGTGGTCGCACCATTCCCAAACGAAGCCGCCGCACATTGCCTGGTTCTGGTCGATGACCTGGAAGTAGTCTTCGAGGTTGCCGGGGCCGTTGCCCATAGCGTGGGCGTACTCGACGAGGAGGAAGGGCTTATTGGGGTTGCTGTTGAGGTACTGTTCGATGTCCTCGAAGGGCGGGTACATGCGGCTGTAGAGGTCGATGTTGGAGTAGTCGTAGCGGCGCTTTTTGTCGTCGTAGTAGGCGCTTTCGTACTGGGTGATTCGGGTGGTGTCGTAGGACTTGACCCAGGCGAGGGACTCTTCGAGGGTAACGCCGTAGCCGCATTCGTTACCTGCTGACCAGGAGACAATGCTGGGGCGGTTCTTTTCGCGGAGCACGCAGAGCTGGACACGGTCGAGTGTTGCTTCAGTCCATTCTGGGTTGTCTGAGATGCGTTCGTTCCAGTGATTTACCTGGTTGTCGAAGGAGCTATCTTCGAGGTGCTGGACCTGGGTGCCGTGGCTTTCGTTGTCGGCTTCGCTCATGACGAGGAACCCGTACTCATCGCACATTTGGTAGAAGTAGGGGGAGTTGGGGTAGTGGCTGCTACGGATGGCGTTGAAGTTGTGCTGTTTGATGAGTCCGAGGTCGCGTTTGATGTGGTTGTAGTCCACGGTTGGGCCGGTGACGGGGTCGGAGTCGTGGCGGTTTACGCCGCGGAAGGTGATGGGCTTGCCGTTGAGCAGAATGACATTGTGTTCAATGCGAATGGTGCGGACGCCCACACGTTCGGTGATGACCTCGTCCTGGGTTTTTAGGTGGAGGGTGTAGAGGTAGGGGTTTTCTGGGTTCCAGGTGTGGGCGTTAGGGATATGAAGGGTTGCTGAGTGAGTGAAGTTGGGGTTGGCAGCATTGGGTGTGAGCGTGGAGCTCGCTACCTCTTCGCCTTCAGCGTTGGTGAGAGTGAGTGTGGTGTGTGTTTCTTGGCTGAGGAAGCGTGCCGTGATGTTGAGGGTCGCGTCGCTGGTTTTTTCGTTGAGGTCGGTGGTGATGAAGTAGTCGTAGAGGGCGTGGCGGGGGCGGCTGAGAATGTAGACGTCTCGGAAGATGCCGCTCATGCGGAATTTGTCCTGGTCTTCGAGGTAGGAGCCATCGCACCACTTGTAGACGAGTACGGTGAGGCGGTTTGAGCCGTTTATGAGGTATTCGGTGATGTCGAATTCGCTGCTTGCGTGGGATACCTGGCTGTAGCCGATGTAGCTTCCGTTGACCCAGAGGTAGAAGCATGAATCAACGCCTTCAAAGGTGAGGTGGGCGAGCGGGGCCTGCTGATCCTGGGCGTACTGGAAGTCTAGAGTGTAAAGACCGCAGGGGTTTTCGTGGGGTACGAAGGGTGGGTCAAGAGGGAAGGGGTATTTGAAGTTGGTGTACTGGTGGGTGTCGAAGCCCTGGGTTTGCCAGGCGCCCGGGACGATGATGGGGGACGCGTCGGTGTGGGCGTATGTGGCAGTGTGGAAGTCCTGTGGTAGTTCAGAATCGTCGTTGAAGTAGGTGAACTGCCAGGTTCCATTGAGGTTGAGGAAGCGGTCGGAGGACTCACGGTTGTTCACCAGCGGGCCCATGTCATGGGAGGCGGGGACGTAGTAGGCCCGGGGGGTGAGGACGTTCTCGTGGAGAACGTTGAGGCTCTCGTGATGCTTGGTGGGGTACATGCTCTCTTGTCCTTCCTGATGGAATTGGCTGAACCTCGGATCCTGTTGCTATCGAGAGGGCTGAAGTTCAAGCCCCATGGTGTTCATATTAGTTCAAGATTGTTGCTTTGTGTAGATATCTGAACAAAAAATCGTTCTTTTTTGTTCAAAAAACTCATTTCGAGTACGTTTTAGCTCTGGAAATGCTTGTTTTTGTTTGATATTGTTCAGTTTAGAAGAAGTCGTTACAACCGGAATGAGGTTTAAGTGCTGGCTCAACAGCGCCACAACGCAATCGTTGCAAAAGTACAGGAAAAAGGCACTGTTCAGGTCCAAGATCTGGCTGGCCTGCTGAATGTATCTGCGATGACGATTCGCCGTGACCTGGCAGAACTAGAAGAACAGGGGTTACTGAGCAGGGTTCACGGAGGTGCAACCATCTCTGAATCTACCCATGAGCCAATCTTTGCTGAGAAGACCACGCTCAACGCAGAGTCGAAAGCAAAAATTGCAAAGGCCGCAGCTCAGCTAGTCCGCAGCGGCCAGTCAATTGCAATCGGTGGAGGCTCAACCAGCGCACGCCTTGCCCAAGAAATAGCTGCCCGTACAGAGCTTGAGAACCTCACCATCGTCACTAACTCCCTCCCCGTCTCTGACTTCTTCCACGGGTTAGCTGACACAAGGAACAAGCCCAAAGTGCTCCTTATCGGCGGTGAGCGCACACCCTCTGACGCCTTCGTTGGACCGCTTGCGGACGCAACTCTGGCAAACCTCAACATCGATGTTCTGTTTCTGGGTGCTCACGGTGTGACTCTGAAAGGCATGTACACCCCCAACATGAACGAGACCAGTACTAACAGAACTTTTATCGCAAACGCCCACGACACCGTGGCTGTTTTCGACTCCAGTAAATGGAATGTGGCTGGGCTATCCCGGTTTGCCTCCTGGGCAGACATCGACACCGTCGTCACCGACGAACTCACCCAGGAACGACACAACTTCTTATCCGACAACGTAGCTAAGGTGATTACCGCATGACTAACGTAAAAGTTACTAAAGGAACCCTCGCAGACGGGCGAGAAATCATCTTCTTCGATGACTCTGAACCCTACGTCTCAGACCGGAAAACCCGAACCATCCGCGATACCCGCCCCCTGGAACCTCGCACTCTGCCTCCCCACGAAGCTGCCTGCGTGCGTACCGACCCTCTGACCGGCGAATCAATTGCTATCGCTGCTCACCGCAACAACCGAACCTTCCTGCCGCCTGCTGATGAGGACCCCCTAGCGCCTGCTGGCGTAGGAACCGTACCCGGTGAAATCCCGGAAGAATCCTACGACGTTGTTGTCTTTGAAAACCGTTTCCCTTCATTGCAAGGGCCGCTAGAGACCCTCCGAGATGAGCCCCTTTTCAAGGAGACCACACCAGGCGGCCGTTGCGAGGTTATCAGCTTCACCTCAGACCAGTACGGTTCTTTTGGCTCCCTCAGCTATGAACGGGCGCGCACCGTTGTAGAAGCTTGGACCCACCGCACCAAGGAGCTCTCAGCCCTCGACGGAGTCGTACAGGTCTTTCCCTTCGAAAACCGTGGAGAAGAAATTGGTGTAACCCTGCCCCACCCCCACGGTCAGATCTATGCCTACCCCTACATGCCGTCCTATACAGCTTCTGTTGCACGGCGAGCAGACGCATGGGCATCAGAAACCGGTGGAGACCTCCTGGGAGATGTTCTCGCTGCAGAACTTGCAGCAGAAGAACGAATCATTAGGAAAACCGACTCCTTTGTGGCGTATGTACCGTATGCCGCCAAGTGGCCTGTAGAACTTATGGTCATGCCTAAACGCCCGGTTCGTGACTTCACAGAACTTACCGAAGCAGAAAAAGACGAACTCACCGAGCTGTACCTAGACCTGTTGCATCGACTCGACAAATTCTTCGAAGGGGTAGACAAACTCCCCTACATCTCAGCCTGGCACCAGGCCCCTATCATCGGCGGAAAAAACGTCTCACGCATGTACCTCCGCGTTTTCTCCCTCCTGCGCGCCCCCGGAAAGATGAAATACCTGGCTGGCTCAGAATCCGCTATGGCCGCGTGGGTATCTGACACCACACCCGAGCGTATCGCCACCCGATTCAAAGAACTCGCTTCTGACGCATAAAGGAAACACACCATGACTGCTATCTGGAAGAACACCGTACCTGCACAGACACTCCGCAAGAACGTCGAAGACCGCTTCTATACTTCCTTTGGGGAAGCCCCTTACGGAGTGTACTCAGCCCCTGGGCGCGTCAACCTTCTGGGCGAACACATCGACTACTGCGGTGGCACCGTCCTTCCCTTCGCCCTCCCCCAACGCACCTACGTAGCAATGGCCCCCCGCCAAGACGGAAAAATTACGGCAGTCACCGCTCAGGGTGATGCCGGTTCAACCGCCCCTGATGACAATACTGAAACCGTTCAGTTTGCTGAGGTGGGCACCCAGCCCCTCTCCGGCTGGCTCTCCTACGTTGCAGGTGTTCCCTGGGCTATGCAACAGCAAAAGCAGGGCGATTTTGCTGGTTTCTCGCCGGAAGGGTTCGGCGCCAACATCGCCATCGACTCTTCCGTCCCCCTGGGTGCAGGACTCTCATCATCAGCTGCCCTAGAGTGCGCTGTAGCTCTCGGCGTTGACGACCTGCTAACCGTCCAACAGCCCACTAGAGAACTCCTCGCCAGCACCGACCAGGGACGTGCCGCGCTGGCCTCAGCCTGTATCCAAGCCGAAAACGACATCGCAGGGGCCTCAACAGGTGGCATGGACCAGTCAATTTCCCTCCGTGCAGAAGAAGGCTCCGTCCTCGCCATCGACTGCCGCGACTTCTCCACCAGCCCTCTTACCATCGACGTCGCCTCAGCCAACCTCTCCGTACTCGTGATAGACACCCGAGCGTACCACAACCTCTCCGACGGGCAATACGCCGCCCGACGGGCAGCAACCGAGGTTGCCCGCGAAGCCCTGGGCGTGAACCACCTCCGAGACGCTTTCCAAGGAACCCCCACCCTCAAAGAAGCCCAAGAACTCATCGAACAGTGGGATAACAACGTAGACTCCTACAACCTGCCCGACGGAACAGACCGGGCAGTAATCCGCGATGCCCTACACCACGTCTGGACCGAAATTGCCCGTGTTGAAGAATGTATCGCCCTCTTCGACAACGTAAACTCACCAGCCGATGACGTATGGGAAAAGCTCGGTGAACTCCTCAATGCTTCCCACGACTCCCTCCGCGACCAGTACCGAGTCTCATGCCCCGAACTAGACACCGCGGTTAACGCCGCCCGCGAAGCAGGAGCACTAGGAGCCCGCATGACAGGAGGTGGCTTCGGTGGCTCTGCTATTGCACTGGTTCCTACTGAAAACCTGGAGAACCTCGCTGAAGCAGTTGCAGAAGCATTCGACCGTGAAGGCTTCAACCCCCCAGAGTTCTTGGTAGCCACCCCCTCCCGATCCGCGGAGAAGGAGTAAGACCCCCCATGTCCACCTCCACCCAGAACCAGCCACAGGGAGCCGCAGTCACCCTCAAACACTCCGGCTACCAAGCAACAATCACCGAAGTCGGTGCCAACCTCTCATCGCTCACCTCCCCCAAAGGGCGACAGCTCGTGCTCCCCGCCCCGCCACACAAAATACGAGAAGCCGCCCGAGGCGCCCTCCTCGCCCCCTGGCCCAACCGCATAGCAGAAGGCCGATACACCTGGAAGGGCGCCGAGTACCAGCTGCCCATCAATGAACCCACCCTTAGAAATGCAATCCACGGACTCGCTGACTGGACCCGCTGGGAACTCAACCAAGCAATTAACACCCCCGACTCATCATCAGTCACTGCCAATCTCCACCTAGTACCCCAACCCGGCTACCCCTTCCCCCTCAAACTCACCGCAACCTACACCCTCACCGCCCAAGGGCTCACCACAACCTTCACTGCACTCAACACTGGAGAAACAACAGCCCCCTACGCCCTCGGCGCACACCCCTACCTCATGGCAGGCACAGAACAGGAAACCCCCGGCGCAGTCGACTCATGGAACCTCACTGCTCCTGTCTCTACCTACCTCAAGGTCAACGAATCCATGATTCCCACCCAGGAACTCCCCCTCACCGAAGACCTCAATCTCGCAGACACAATCCCCCTCAAGGGCATAAATCTCGACCACGCCTTCGGAGGAATCCAAAAAACTGCTGGAGAAGCACACATTATCCTCACCGCTCCCAACGGTGAAGCCACCCGACTAACAATCGGAGACGGTATCGAATGGTTGCAGTTCTATACAGACGGAACTCAGCGGCGAGCCCTTGCTGCTGAACCCATGACAGCCCCCGCAAACGCCTTCAACAGCGGCACAGACCTCATTGAACTAGAACCACACCAAAGCCACACCAGCTGGTGGCGAATCCAAGAAGACTAGGGGCAAACCGGCTGCACATAAAAGTGTGGGACTTTGCGCCATAGTGCCCCCATATTTTTTATGCCCGCCCTGCCGCAAACTTATGCACCCGCCTCTCCCCGCTGGGCACTGTGTTGTGCCGGGGGAGTGCGGGTGTTCGCCATCGAGAGGAGCGCTGCCCGGTATGGCTTTGCCCTCCACTGAATAAGTATCGGAGCCCCACCGGTAGGGGCCCAAAAAAAACACCCCGCGCCCCCGCGTCCTGCCGCTATAGTGGTAGCGAATAAGTGTGGGCACTCACACGGTGCTCGCCCTACCCCCCACCACCCGGATAGTTCCGCACAGACAGACCTGCACCCGCAAACCACAGGAGAACCCGTGACTCAAGCCTTCTTCTCAGCTGACCCCAACCGCGTCATCGCCACCGGAGCCGACGGCGTCGAACGCGTCGGCCCCGTCAACGCCGCCGAAGTGCCTCGCTGGGCTGGCCTTGCTACCTTCGCCCGCCTGCCCCGCCTGGACCAGGTCGAGAAAGCCGACATCGTCGTAGCCGGTATGCCCTGGGACTCCGGCGTCTCCTACCGCCCCGGCGCCCGCTTTGGCTCCAACCACGTGCGCGAATCCTCCCGCCTGCTGCGCCCCTTCAACCCGGCTGCCAACATCTCCCCCTTCAAGGAAGCCCAGGTGGCCGACGCCGGTGACATCATCGGCAACCCCTTCAACATCGAAGAAGCCCTTGCCATGTTTGAGGCAGGAGCCCACGAACTGACCAAGGACGGCGCCCGCCTGG
Source organism: Rothia sp. SD9660Na (assembly GCF_030064065.1). Classification (NCBI taxonomy): domain Bacteria; kingdom Bacillati; phylum Actinomycetota; class Actinomycetes; order Micrococcales; family Micrococcaceae; genus Rothia; species Rothia sp. SD9660Na. Next base: position 2,242,072 of record NZ_CP125946.1, on the reverse strand, counting down.
TCACCATCGGCGGCGACCACACCGTAGCGCTCGCCAACCTGCGCAACCTGGCCAAGAAGCACGGCAAAGTCGCCCTGCTGCACTTCGACGCCCACCTGGATACCTGGGATACCTACTTCGGTGCCGAATACACCCACGGCACCCCCTTCCGCCGCGCCTTCGAAGAAGACCTGCTCGACACCGACGCCCTCTGCCACGTAGGCACCCGCGGCCCCCTCTACGGCACCGAAGACCTTGAGGACGACGCCCGCTTCGGCTTTGGCATCGTCACCAGCGCGGACGTCTACTACCTGGGTGTGCAGAAAGTCGTTGAGCTGCTGCGGGAGCGCATTGGCGATAAGCCCCTCTATGTCTCCATCGACATTGACGTGCTCGACCCCGCCCACGCCCCCGGCACCGGTACCCCCGAAGCTGGTGGCATCACCTCCCGTGAGCTGCTGGAAATCCTGCGCGGTCTGCGCGGGCTCAACCTGGTGGGCTCCGAGGTGGTGGAGGTGTCCCCGGCCTACGACCACGCCGAACTGACCGGCATCGCCGCCGCCCACACCGTCTACGAACTCATCTCCCTGCACGCCGCCGGGGTAGGTGCTGAGCCGACCTCACCGGCGTCCGGCGTCGCCGATATTACCTACGGTGGCAAGGAGTAACCATGAGCAAGATTGCAGCCCTACTAGCTGAAGCTAACCCTGCCGAAGCCCGCATTATGCGCCACTTCGCTGACCGCGCCGCCGGGTTCCGCCCGTCCGCTGTGCGCGATGTCTTCGAGGTAGCCATGCGCCCCGGCATTATCTCCCTGGCAGGCGGCAACCCTGACCTCGACCTGCTGCCCCTTGACCGACTCGGGGCCATGAGCGCCCGCATCATCGAAGAAGAGGGCCTGGAAGTCCTGCAGTACGGCTCAGGTGCCGGCCTTGAAGCCCTGGCCGAACTGGTCTGCGACTTCATGGAATCTGAGGGTGCCCGCCCGGCGGTCGATGACATTCAGATGACCGCGGGCTCCCAGATGGGCCTGGACCTCGCCACCAAACTCTTCGTCAACCCCGGCGACGTAATCCTGGCGGAGGGCCCCACCTACACCGGCGCCCTGGGCGTCTTTGAGGGCTACCAGGCGGACGTCCGCCAGGTAGCCCTGGACGCGGACGGCCTCGACCCCGCCGCCGTCGCCCGGGCCATTGAAGAGATCCGGGCCGAAGGTAAGCAGGTTAAGTTCCTCTACACCATCCCTAACTTCCAGAACCCCACCGGTATTTCCCTGTCGGACGAGCGCCGCGCCGAGCTGGTGCATATCTGCCGTGAAGCTGACGTGCTGATCGTTGAGGATAACCCCTACGGCCAGCTCTCCTTCACCGGGGAACGCCGCCGCTCCCTCTATTCTCTGGACCCTGAGAACGTGCTCTACCTGGGCTCCTTCTCTAAGGTCTTCTCACCCGGTGTGCGTGTGGGCTGGATGGTCGCCCCCTTCCGTGTGCGTAAGTTCCTGCAGATCGCGGGTGAGGCGGTGACGATTTGCCCGTCGGTGCTGTCGCAGCGCCTGGTGCTGGGTTTCATGAGCGAGGGCCTGTGGGAGTCTCATACTCGCGCCACCGCTGCCCTCTACGAGGCCCGCTGCAAGGCCGTGCTGGACGCCTGCGAAAAGTACATGCCCGAGGGAACCACCTGGACGGTACCCGAGGGCGGCTTCTTCACCTGGCTAACTCTGCCCGCCGGCGGTAAGTACGAGGACGCGACGGACGCCCTCGCCCCCGCCATCGAGGCCGGCGTGGTCTTCATTCCCGGCTCGGCTTTCTATGAGCCGGTGGTTGGTTCAGATGGTGTTTCGCGGAACCCCGGCGCTAACCAGCTACGTATCGCCTTCTCAGCGATTGAGCCGGACGCCCTGACCGAGGGTGTGCGGAGACTTGCTGAGGTTCTGAAGGGCTAGAGCTCTTGGTTGAATGCGACCTTTTTCCCCGAGCGGGTGATGTTTGAACATCCGCTCGGAAAAAGAGGTCGCATTCGTCTGTGGGAGTCAAGAACCCTACAATGATCTGCCACCGACGAACTCTTTAAAGCAGCAACGATATCAACAGAGGCCAGTGGAGCAACCCGGGAGGCCCTGCGTTACTAAAAAGCCCTCTTTGCTGGGCTCGAAGCGATGCGGGAACGTCAGGGCATTATCACTGCTAATACTGCCCGAGATATTTGTAGCACCATCCGCGATATTGATACTCGGGTCAGACACGGGGACGGTGTGTATATCGGTAACCCGGTAACTCGCCGTCGTATCTATACCCCGCCCCAGGGCGCTGGAGTGATTTCTGAGAAACTGCGCAACTGGGAAGAGTTTGTGAATTCTGCTGGTAGTTTTGACCCACTGGTGAAGGTTGAGCTTGCCCATTACCAGTTTGAGGCTATCCATCCTTTCGACGACGGTAACGGGCGTACCGGGCGAATTCTGAACGTGCTGATGCTGGTATCTTCCGGGCTTTTGAGCGAACCTATTCTTTATATTTCTCAGAGCATCATTACCCAGAAGAATGACTACTACCGCCTCTTGAACGCGGTGACCTCTGAGGGGGCCTGGGAAGACTGGACGCTCTACATGGTTGAAGCCATGCGGTTAACGGCGGTGAGTACTCTGCAGAAGATTAAGCAGATTCAGGCATTGCAGGAACAGGTAAAAGAATCTATTGGCTCTCAGATGCCGGTAGGTGTAGTAGATCTTCTTTTTGAGCAGCCCTACTGCCGTATTAAGGACGTGGTGGGCCGCTGCTCGGTGACCCGCCAGACCGCAACCAAATACCTGGGGGAGCTCGTCTCAGCCGGGGTGCTGCGGGAAGAAAAAATTGGTAGGGAAAAGCTCTTTGTGAATGAGGGGCTGATGGATATTTTGAAGAGTGACGTAGTGAAAGGGTAGAACTCCTTGTCGTATTCGCTCTGTGCCGGTTTATCGCTGCATACGGCCTGAGGGGTCTGCGCGGACTGATAGGGGAGATGTACATTGAAATGTGCAAAATGATGTACATCATGTGTATAAGTGTGTATATATGTACATATGGAATGGACATTAGAACATCTCAATGAGACCCTGAACCGGCTCAGAACCTACGGTTCCGAAGAACCCCGCCTCGAAATTAAAAAGGCAACGGAAGGCTACCCTACCAGCATCGCTGAAACCCTCTGTGCCTTCTCCAATATGCCTGACGGGGGAACCCTTATCTGCGGTATCGATGAAGCAGAGAACTTCTCCGTTGTTGGAGTCTATGACATAGATGAACTTGAAAAGTCCATTGCCTCTGCCCTGCGAAACTCTTTGACCCCTAAGGGGAACGCCACCTTTGATCGCATAACAGTGGGTGATGCTGCCGTCCTCATCGTGAGCGTTGCGCCCCTCCCTCTGATTGACCGCCCCTGCTATTACCGGGGCAAGGCCTACATGCGCTATTCCGACGGCGACTACGCCATGGACGACTACGAGATTACCCGTGTTCTGGCCGCACGGGAACGCAGGCAGCATGACCTTGAAGCGGTTGCTCACACGAGCCCTGAAGACCTCGATAGGCGGTACACCGAAAAATTTGTTTCAGCTGCCCGGCATACTTCGCAACGACTGAGTCAGATAGACGACAAGATCGTGCTTGCTCGCAAAAGCGTTACTACAGCAGACCACCGACAGCTGACCCTGGCTGGCTTGTATGCCCTGGGTAACTACCCGCAGCAGTTCTACCCTGCTCTCAAAGTTTCTGGGTGGGTTGAAGATGAGGTCTTGCGTAATGCAGACAAGTTAGAAGCTGACGGCCCCTTGGTAGAGATGCTGGAGCAAACTCTGCAATGGTTAGTAAGAAATCTTCGTTTTTCTGTGGTTTCTGATGGTCAGGGAGGGCTGAAAAATCAGCCTGAGATTCCGCTCATTGTGCTTCGTGAGCTGGTGGCGAATGCTCTGGTTCACCGTGCCCTTGATGCTGATACTGCCTACGCGAAAGACGTTGTTATTCGGGTTTATCGCAATCGCATTGTTATCACTAACCCTGGAGGGTTATGGGCTGTGACTACTGCCAACCTTGCTCAACCGGGGCACAAAACTGCAGTTAATTCTGCCCTCTATGAAATTTGTAAACTTGCTCAGATTTCTGATGGTTCCAGGGTGATTGAGGGTGAAGGGAACGGTATTTTTGAGGCTCAAAAGGCCATGCGAGAGGCTGGCCTGCCGCCGCTGGAGTTTGTAGATAAGGGATTCCAGTTTACTGCGATTATTCGACGTCCAATGATGGGCGCTGATGGGGCCGAAGCTGTTCAGCTCCCTGAGCCTCGGCAGGACGGTGCGCTTCTGGGGCTTGCAGAGACTGAGGAAAAGATTTACTCCTATCTGCTCCAGGGCGGTGGTCGAACCGTCGCGGAAATTGTGGAGGGGCTTCATCTGACCCGTAGGCAGGTTGCCTATAATCTCGGTAAGCTCAAGGACGCTGGGCTCGTTAGCTCTTCTCATGTTCCTGGGAAGCGCGGGGCTGTCTATGGTGTTGTCGGGTAGTTCTCAGCAGGTGGAAGTGGCTGTCTAACGTGGAACCCGTCAAAAGATTTAACATGTGACCTGGATCTGTGAAAAAATCACGAAATTTTTGACATATCAGCGGTTTTGAGAGCCTATACGTCAAAAAATCGATAGATTGTGCACATGACTTGGTCTGTTGGACGCTGCACATGGTTGAGGCTATGCGGGAAACCACGGCGCAGACTCTGGCAAAGATTAAGCAGATTCAGGCCCTTCAGGAGCGGAGTGTAGTGGTGGTTCTCTTTGAACAGCCCTACTACCGCATTAAGGACGTGGGGAACCGCTATGTGGTAACCCGCCAGACCGCAACCAAGTACCTGGGAGAGCTTGTCTCAGTCGGGGTTCTGCGGGAAGAAAAGGTTGGTAGAGAAAAGCTCTTCGTGAACGAGGAGCTGATGGAAATTCTCAGAAAAGGATAGTGTAAATGTTTGGTGTGTTAATTCTTGGAAATATAGAGAATGTAGAAAATTTAAAAGACATTAAATTGTCAAAAGATAATCATAGTATTAGATTTTTGCTGGTTCCAAAAGGTGAAGAGGGTTTTCAGTCAGGCATATTGAATGATTTTCATTTTTGGAAGAATAAGTTAGAGGAAATCCCTGTTTTTGTAACGAGTGAATTTAAAGTGGAAGAGGACTTTTCTTGGGTTCCTAATGATTCCTCCGGGCGCCAGAATCTAATGATTGAAAGTTCCGCAATGGATAATCGGGTTTATGTTGGAAATATTGTTATTAAAGAGTATGACCTAGAAAGTCACAGTTTTCTCATTGATTTTGAGAAGAATGCTAATTACGACTTGCTCAGGCTGTCGGATATATTTTATTCTTATTATGATCTATTTGATAATTTTCTGGGAAGGCTTTGGTTTCATCATACTCATTTTTCTATTTATAATAAATCGATTGATGATTTTTTAAAAAAAATTGAAATTTCTAGCACGTTTCATATCAACGGTCCTTTACGTGATCTGGAGGGCAAGTTGAATATTATTGTTGATGGCGTCGCTGGTTCTGGCAAATCTCATATGATGCAGGAACTCCGCACTAGCAAATCCTACGGCGACAACGGTAGCCGTATTGAAGTTGTGGTCTTCCACCCCTCCACTTCATATGAAGAATTCGTTTCCGGTATCCGCCCTAACTTCAGTAAGCAGGCAGGTGAGAGCGATTTTGTGACCCAAGAGGGAACCTTCGTACAGATGTGCAACAGGGCAGCTCAAGATCCTGATAACGCTTACCTGCTCTTCATCGACGAAATCAACCGTGCTAATACTGCCCGAGTCTTCGGTGACCTCATGTTGGTCCTTGAAAAGAGCAAACGCCAAGAGTTTAAAGACCTGGCAGAAGAAGGCAGAGACGGTGCCCTCTTTGAATCCTCTGTTCAAGAAATGCCGGGTGAATACGTCCGCCTGCAAACCCCCATCTTCAAGAATGGCAAAGAATATAACAAGCTGGCAGTGCCCACTAACCTGCACGTCCTGGGCACCATGAACACCACCGACCGTTCCGTGGGCACCATTGACCTGGCCCTGCGCCGCCGCTTCCACTGGGTCACCCAGCACCCCTTCACCGCAGAAGAACTGCAAGAGGCAATGGAAGAAAACGGTGAAGATTACCCTGAAGATATTGCATCTTGGTACGAGAACGCCAACACTATTTTGCTCAATCAGGTTGGCCCTGACGCCCGCCTGGGCCACGCCTATTTCTTCGGCAAGGACGGTGACGCGGAAGCTATCGCTGAAGCCCTGCTCAACCAGCTCAAAGAAGTTGCCTTTACCTTCAATATCAGCCAGACCATCCTCGATGCAATTGGCCCTGTACACGGCCAAAAAATCATCACACGAGGTACTGGTCTCGGTGCCCGCCCCGACATCGTTGATGAGTCATACCAGGGTTAGGTATGAGCAACCACGAGGAAACCTGGCAGGCCCCACTCCGCTACTTCCAAGCCAGCAAACTGGGCAATGGGGTGGGGCTTACCGTGCTACAACGAGAAGTTCCAGAAGGGGAGAAGTGCAGAACTCTTACCATCCATGTTCTTCCCAAACTATGGAGGGACAAGGGTATATACGATACGGTTTTCACCCTACCCGAAGGCATCAGCACAGAAACCTTTCATACCTTTGTCTACGAAATGGACGTCATAGCCCTTGACGAGAGCTGGGCCTCCCATTTCTCAAGGGTTGCACCAGCACAACTTCAAGAACAATCAGCAGATGAAGAAGAGGAAGGCGCAACCGACCCTCTCTGGTTAGAAACCAGAAGTCGGCCGAACACTGAACCGCTCGGCGTCCTCAATACGGGCCATGCCAACACCCTCTGGGAGCTCATCAACACCTACGGCATGAGCCCCGTGCCACTGGCTGACAAAATCGACCTTCCACCTTCTGGCGTCTCTATCTTGCCCGATGTTCCTGAACTGAAAATTCAGTTTTACCGGCAATTTCTGCGGCAGGCCGAAGGGGCTGTCAGGCAACGCAAGCCTGTCTTCCTGCAAACCCAAGATGAACTGAACTTTGTGCGCGGGCGCATGGTGCCCCAGGGTCTAATTAAGCGCAAAATCTACCATCGAGTGCCTGTGCTCTGTGAGTTCGATTCACTCACTGCCGATAACCATATCTGGCAGGTAATTCGTGCTGCGGTGCAAGTAACTGGACAGGTAGAAGACCGGTACCTACAGGCCTATTCTGTGGAGATCGACGCTCACCTTCGAGATGTAGGAATCAAAACTTCAGCAGAGCTTTTGGGTAGGAGACTGAGTTCTACAGAGCTTTCCCGCATCGGCTCTCCGCTTAGAAAAGCCTACCTTTTGGCCCGTTCCATTCTGGCCATGCAGTTGGGCGTAGGGTTTGAAGAACCAACTTACGCAGGTGGTGTTATCGCTAACCTTAAGGTGGTTTCTAGCGACCTTTGGGAAAAGATTGTTGCGGATTATGTGCGGCAAAGTATTCCACAGGCTGAAGTGGAAGAACAGTCTAACCTTCATCTCTATTACAGGGCTGATGGTACGCCGGCGGCCAAAGCTAAGAAACCTGATATTGTGCTCAAGCACGGTGACAAAACCGTCGTTTACGACGCCAAGTACAAGAAGCTCCGTGGAAAGAACATTGATGACGCTTTGATGGGGGACCAGTACCAGCTTGCCACCTACGCCTACCGTCTAGCCGCTGACGCCTTCCTGGTCTACCCCCATAAACCAGGGCAGGAGCCGCTACACAGTGAGTTCTACTTGTCCAAGCCTGGAAGCCCAGCCAGCGGCAGGCTTGACCTTGAGGCGCTGAGTCACCGCATCGGCGTCCTTTCCCTGCCCTTTCCCGGTCCTGAGAGTCATATCCAACCTGTGCAGGGTTCTTAGCGCTTGTGCAGGGAAAACCCTGCACACAGCCCAAGAACCCTGTACAGAGCTCTATGGCGGGGTGTCTTCTGCTGGCCGTCCTGTTCCATACTGGTGCCATGCGTATTTTTGCTCACCGGGGGGCGTCCGGAACCCGCCCCGAAAACACTCTCGCCGCCTTCACCGCCGCCGCTGACTCTGGCGCGACCTGGGTCGAAACCGACGTTGACATTGCCGCCTGCGGCACACCCGTCCTGCTGCACGACACTGACCTCGACCGCACCACCAACCTCACCGGCTCCCTTTACAGCTACACCGCCGAGCAGCTTTCCGGGGCGGACGCCGGGGCCTGGTTTTCGCCCGACACGGTGGGGGAGGCGGTGCCCACCCTGGCCCAGCTGATTGATCTGGCCAATGAGCGCGGGCTCAACCTTAACATCGAACTGAAATCTAACGAGCAGGGGGCAGAACGTTCCCGCCTGCTCATCGATAGAGTGATCGAAGAGCTAGCCCGTCTGCAACCGGAGCGGGAGGTGATTGTCTCATCCTTCAACCATCTGCTCCTGGCCGAATTCAAACGCCGAGCCCCGCAGTATGCGGTCGGGGCCCTCTTTGTCACCGAGATGTTCCAGCCCGACTGGCGCTCCGTCTTAGAGCTCATTGACGCCAGCGCCGCCCACCTGGAAGACCGGGGCCTAACCCGCGCGACCGTCCGCGCCCTGCGCGAAGCCGGGTACGAGGTCAACGTCTGGACGGTCAACAGCCCAGCCCGCGCCAACGAGCTTAAAAACTGGGGTGCCACCGGCGTCTTCACCGACTACCCCGAGCGGCTGCTGCACCTCGAGAAGTAAAGCGTGCCCGCCCTCACCGCCGCCACGCGGTCGGGGCGCGGGCGCTCGCACCCATGGTCTTGATAGGCTTGAATTCCATGGTGAACAAAATTGGTTTTGACCGTGAGAAGTACATCGAGATGCAGTCTCGACACATTCAGGAGCGCCGCGAAGAAATCGGCGGCAAGCTCTACCTCGAAATGGGTGGCAAACTCTTTGACGACATGCACGCCTCCCGTGTGCTGCCCGGCTTCACACCCGACAACAAAATCGCGATGTTGGAGCAAATCCGCGACGAGGTAGAAATTCTTATCTGTCTCAACGCCAAAGACCTGCAACGCAACAAAATCCGTGCTGACCTGGGCATCACCTACGAGGACGACGTGCTGCGCCTGGTCGATGTCTTCCGCGACCGCGGCTTTCTGGTTGAGCACGTGGTGCTTACTCAGATGGAGGACGACAACGCCAAGGCCGTTGCTTTCAAGCAGCGCCTAGAACGCCTGGGCCTGAAAGTTTCCCGTCACCGCGTCATTCCCGGCTACCCCACCAATACCGACCTGATTGTGAGCGAGGACGGTCTGGGACGCAACGAGTTCGCCGAAACCACCCGTGACCTGGTGGTTGTTACCGCCCCCGGCCCCGGTTCCGGCAAGCTGGCAACTGCCCTGTCGCAGGTGTACCACGAGAACAAGCGCGGTGTGAAGGCAGGCTATGCCAAGTTCGAGACTTTCCCCATCTGGAACCTGCCCCTGGAGCACCCCGTCAACCTTGCCTACGAGGCTGCCACTGTTGACCTCGATGATGCCAACGTTATCGACCACTTCCACCTGACTGCCTACGGTGAGTCTACCGTCAACTACAACCGCGACGTTGAGGCATTCCCGCTGCTCAAGGTGCTGCTGCAGAAGATGACCGGCACCACCCCCTACCAGTCGCCCACCGATATGGGTGTGAACATGGCCGGTAACTGCATCACCGATGACGCCGCCTGCCGGTATGCCTCTGAGCAGGAGATTATCCGCCGCTACTTCAAGGCCCTGGTGGACGAGTCCCGCGGCGGCCTGGATTCTACCCAGTCAGACCGCGCCGCCGTCGTCATGGCTAAGGCCGGCATTAAGGCAACCGACCGCCCGGTCGTCACCCCCGCCCGCCTGCGGGAAGAGACCACCGGCGCTCCCGGTGCTGCGATTGAGCTGCCCGACGGCACTATCGTCACCGGCAAGACCACCGACCTGCTCGGCTGCTCGGCCGTCGCCCTGCTGAACGCTCTCAAGCTCCTAGCTGGTCTGGACGATTCCAAGCACCTGCTCACCAATGAGGCGATTGAGCCAATCCAGCGCTTGAAGACCCTGCACCTGGGCAGCCAGAACCCCCGCCTGCACACGGACGAGGTGCTGATTGCCCTCTCAACCTCGGCAGCCCATGACGAGGACGCCCGCAAGGCCCTGGAGCAGCTGAAAAACCTGCGCGGGGCGGACGTCCACACCACCACCATCTTGGGCTCGGTGGACGAGGGGGTCTTCCGTTCCCTGGGTATGCTGGTCACCTCTGACCCTAAGTTCCAGAAGAAGGCTCTCTACCAGAAGCGCTAGGCTACCCGCCGTCCTGAGGTCCAAGATCCACTTAACCCCGCACTTAAGCTTAAAACCCCGCACTTAACTGCGGGGTTTTACGTTTAACTCCGGAGGGAACCCGGGGTGCTCGAAACCCGCCCCCTGTGAAGCCCCTGTTTATGCTCCTGCCCACGCACCTGTGTGTTTGAGTAGACGGGCGAGGTGGGTGTGCTCGCTGTATGACTTCTGATAGGTTCAAAACAGCAATAATTTGCATATCTAATACCAATAACCGTTATGTCAGGGGAGAATCATGACTCAACACGTTGACGAATCACACTACGACTGGAACTCTCGCTCGCCCGAGGTGCAAGAAGACCAGATCGCGGCCTACGATTCCATGCGCGCTCGGTGCCCTGTTGCTCACGATGAGTTTATGGGCTACACCCTCTTCAAAAATGAGGATGTCCGGTATGCCCTTGAACATCCTGAACTGTTCTCTAACCGGGTGTCGACCCGCCACATAGCGGTCCCCAACGGAATGGATGCACCTGAACACACTGCTTTCAGGGCTATCAACGATAAGTACTTCACCCCAGAGCGTATGCAGGCTTTTGAGCCGCAAATCCGTGAGGTAGTGCACCAGCTCGTCCGCGATATTCCGCGCGGTGAGACGGTTGACATCATGGGGGAGTTCGCCACCCGCTACGCCATGCGCGTGCAAAATGCTTTTATGGGGTGGCCAGAGAGTCTTGAAGAAGCTCTGATTGCCTGGATGAACAAGAATCGGTCTGCTACCCTCAAGCGTGACCGGGCTGAGATTGCCTCGGTTGCCGTAGAATTTGATGGCTATATTCGAGCTCTTCTGGACGAGCGGCGGGCGAATCCTGCTCTTCAGGACGTCACCGCCGAGCTCCTGCACGATCGTGTGGAGTTGCCGGGGCAAAAGCCTCGCGTCATGACGGATGAAGAGATTGTCTCTCTTATTCGAAACTGGACGGTTGGGGAGCTATCGACGGTTTCGGCCATTGTGGGAGTCATCGTAAACTTTTTGGGTGAGAATCAGGGTGAGGCTGACCGCTTGCGGCAGCATCCCGAATATATTGGTCACGCGGTGGAAGAGATCTTGCGTTTGCAAGATCCCCTCGTTGCTAACCGCCGTATAACAACTGCAGATGTTGAAGTCGGCGGTCGTACAATTCCTGCCGGATGCCCGGTGACCATCAACTGGACGTCGGCGAACCGTGATGAGGGCGCTTTTGAGGACGCCCTGGACTACCGTCCTGATCGTGATCAGTCGAGGAACCTGACCTATGGCGCGGGAATTCACGTGTGCCCCGGGGCCCCTCTAGCTCGGTTGGAGCTGCGCGTACTGGTTGAAGAGCTGCTTGCAGCGACGGAGTCAATCACGGTGGAGTCTACCGTGAACGCTCAGTTCCCGGTGGCAGGTTATTCCTCGGTGAAGGTTGTCGTGAGGTAGGTGAGTGCGGCGGCGTCGGCAATGTGTCGGCGCCCTGTCGCTCCAGCGTCCACTTAACCCCGCACTTAACTGCGGGGTTTTACGCTTAACGACGGGAGAAACTCCCGGGGTGCTAGCCGGTGTAGGTGGCCTCGTCGACGGGCTCGCCCCAGTTAACGAATTCGCCCTCCTCGTTGAAGGGGGTGACAGCGATGTGGGTCATGGGCCCGTCACTGGTGGCTCCGTGCCAGTGGTTGACGCCCGGTTCAAAGAAGAAGGCCTCACCGGGTGTGAGGGTCTGGGGTTCCTGGCCTTCGAGCTGGTAGACGCAGATGCCTGAGGTCACCACGATGAGCTGCCCAACATCGTGGGTATGCCAGTTGGTGCGGGCTTCGGCCTCGAAGGTAACAGCCAGGGACTGTAGCTGGCTGCTGGGTGCCAGCGGGTGCATATAGGCCTGGCCGGTGAAAGAACCGGCAGGAGCAGGCTTACCCTGGGGGAAGAGCTGGTCTGAGGGAAGGGATGAAGCGGTCATGGGGTCTCCTGAGGGTTTGGTGAATCAGGCTCGCAGTTATGTATTTTACGCCTCCCTAGCGCACCAGGGTAGCCTGCTTGAAGCTGGGGTCGGGTGCGCAGGTCACCGCATATTTGGTGGCAGCCAGCTCGTCGATTTTGACCACGTAGTTCTGGGTCTCAAAATAGGGTGGGATACCACCAAATTCCTCCACGGCACCGGGGCCGGCGTTGTAGCCTGCCAGCACAATATCCTGAAGTGAAGTTTCAGCCGAGACATAGGGGGCTAGACGCTCAGAAAGATGGGCTAGGTAGCGGCCCTGGGCGGCGATGGAGTCTTCGGGGCTGTTGATATCACCCTCGCCCCAGATATCCCAGGTGTCTTGGGTGAACTGTGCCAGGCCGTGGGCGCCAGCGTGGGATTCGGCGGCAGTGACCCAGCCTGACTCGGTTTCTAGCTGGGCTGCCAGCAGTCCTGCCCGGAAGCCAGAAACTTGGGCGGCAGCTTCAATATCGTCCCGCAGCTCGGTGGGGGCGTAGGTCAGGTCGGTTTGCCCGCAGTAGTCCTCGTAGGTGGCAGAAAGCCCCGCGACACCGGCTGTTATCAGCACTGCTGACGCCACGATTTGCCAGTGCGCGACCAGCCCCGCGCCGATGCGCAGGGCTAGATTGGGCTTGGTGCGTTCACTTGTCATCAGCTCAAGACTACTGGAAAACCCTCCTACCCGTCAGGCGCTCACCTGCCCTACACGCCCTAGGGTGATGCACCCAACCCCGGCACTAGGGGCTACTGCCAGATGCCCGCTGGTGGCGGCGTCCGCGACTTTAAGCCAGCTCTAGCTGCCGGCGACGGTGATCTGCCCGCGGGCCCCGCGTTCGGCGGCGGCAAAGTTGTGGTTGACGAAGGTGTAGGTGCCGGGTTCTTCAAAGACCATCTCAACGAATCCGCCCTGGGCGGCAGAAAGGTCGAGGGCCTGGGCGCCGCCCCCGTTAGTGCCGAAGGCATCTACGCCGCCCTGTAGCAGGTAGCCGCCTTCCTTGTAGACCGTGTCGAACTGGCTGCCGACTACGTGGAAGCTCAGCTCACCGTTGGGCCCGGCGTTGAGTACCCAGATGCGCACGCGCTCGCCCGTGCGGGCGGTGAGCGGGTCGCGCAGGTACTGGGTGGCGTGCCCGTTGAAGAGGGTGAGGGTAGGGGTGCCTGCGGACAGCCCCTCGGGTGAGATCTCGGTGAGGACGCCTTCGCTTGGCTCGGCGGTGGAACTATGGCTGTTAGCGGCTTCGGTCAGTGCCACCTCGGACTGCACCAGCAGGTATTCGCGGTCTACCTCGGGCAGGTCGGCGGGGTCGATAATAACCGCCCCAAACATGCCCGCTGCCAGGTGGGCGCTCATGGGCATAGTGGAGCAGTGGTAGAGCCAGATACCTGAGCGCACGGCCTCAAAACGGTAGGTGAGGGATTCGCCGGGGGCGATGGTGCGCATGACCTCGTCGGGGGAGACGGTTCCGGCGTGGAAGTCTACCGAGTGGCCCATGCTGCCATTATTGACGAGTGTAATTTCAAAAATATCGCCCACGCGCCCGCGCAGGGTGGGGCCCATGTAGGAGCCGTTGAAGGTCCAGGCGTTGAGCGTGACCCCAGGAGCGATTTCGCGGGGGAGTTCTTGCACATCGAGGGTCTGGCGGTGCACGGTGCGGCCGTCCACGGTTTCCCCCTCGGGTACGGGGGCAAGGGCGGCGTCGTGGGTCTGGTAGTCATCGGAGATATCGCCCTGCAGATCAATATCGCTTGAAGCAAGGGTTGAGCTACTCGCGCTGTGCCCGGCATGGGCTGAGCCGCTACTGTCGCTGGTGCCTGCCTGGGCTGCGTCCGCCCCGCTTGCTACCACCGTGAAGGTCATACCCATGGCCTGGTGCCCAACCACCGAGCACCAGCCCTCTAAGTCGCCGGTGATGACGCCGACGTCCACGGTCTTGGTAGCCCCGGGGTCGATACGGCCGGTGGTGGCTCCGTTGGCAAAGGTGAGGTCGTGGGCGTTCTTGGTATCGGTGTTGGTGACCTCAATGACCAGGCGGTTACCCGCCGGCACCTCTACGGTATCGGGGGTGAAGCGCATATCGGCGGTAGCTTCAACGGCCAGGGCGGTGGTCTGGCCGATGGCGCTAGTTGTGGATGCTCCTGCGGTCAGTCGGGCGCGGGCCGCCGGGTCAACCGCTACTCCCAAGGCTACGACCATGACGACAGCCAGGGCGCCGAAGAGGGCGTTGCGTAGGTGGGGGGGCGGTGCGGGGGTGAGGGCTTGCGGGTCGGGGGTGGGGGCTTCACCGCGTGCGCGGGCCTGGATCATGGTCTTGCGGACGTTCACCGAGGCCCGTACCCCGCGCAGCATGAGGGGGATGAAGGCGAAGAGGGTGAAGGCGCCGAGCAGGGAGGCGCCGGTGCGCACCCAGGAGCCGGTGAGGGAAACCGGCAGGATGAAGATGAGTATGGAGAGGTTGACCATGATGGCGCGGCCTGCGGCGAAGCGGTTGAATTCGGTGTTGGCGGCGCGCACGGCTTTGGGGCCGCCGCCCATGCGGGCAGGGAGCAGATAGGTCATGGCGCCCAGCAGGGTTTGGGCGAGGAAGCCCGCAACGAAGATGGGGGTTACCGGGCGCAGGGTCAGGGAGTCGAAGGGGGAGGTTGCCACCAGATAGGCGGAGAAGAGGACGCCGGTGGTCAGCCAGATCATACCGGCGGCTACTGAGAAGGTAGCGTAGTCGGAGGGTTTCTTGACGGTGGTGGTGCGCACCATCAGGGTAAGGACGAGCGCTAGGGCGGCTGCGTAGAGAAGCAGACCGGCAACGGCTAGCCAGGTAAGACCTGCAAGGGCGCCGGTTACGGTGAGCCCCAGTCCTGCGCACAGCCCTGCCAGGGCGCGGGTGGAGCGGGCAACGGCGTCCGGTACCATGACCGTGCGTAGCATGGTGGGCCACAGGGTCATGAGGGTACCGACTACGGTGATACCTACAAAGCCCAGTACGTTCACTGCCTCGTGGGCTAGGAGCAGGCGGCCGTGCCAGCTGGCGTTTAGGCCGTCGTAGTCCAGCAGGGCACCAAAAGTAGCACCCACCGGCAGTAGCCAGGAGGCTGCAATATAGTAGCGAATCGTCACCCCAAAGCGGGCAGGTAGAGCAGAACGTATCTGCTGTAACAGGGCCACCCCGTGCCAGGTGACCGTAGCACCCACGCCTACCGAGCCCAGCACGGTCAGCGGGTAGAGGGAAAAGACTACGCCCACCATGAGCACCACCATTGAGGCGTTGAGGGTGTAGATGCGGGCCAGCTGCACGGGCCTAGCGCTATCGGGGAGCTTGTGCTTGAGCAGGGCCTCGGTAAAGTGCTGGGACCAGACCAGAATCGAGTTGGTCATCAGACCCAGGGTAACCATGTGAACCATCAGCCAGAGGGATTCAGGGATCCATCTGTGGGTCATGAGCACGATGAAGAGGGCGAACATCCATACCGACACCGGCTTAGATGCCTTCCGGTGCCAGGTGCGGCGGCCTCTGGCGATATCGCGGGCCTGCTGGTCGGTGACCGGCGCGCCGGGAGCGTCGAGCGGACGCGCCCCCAGGGTCAGCTGCTCGCGGTAACCGGACCGGGGTGCGGCGTCCTTCTCAGGCATCTCTACTCCAAAAAACTTGTATGTGTAATGCTGATTATAGCAAGCTGGGTAAACTGAACAGTATGACCCTAGCTATCGTGATGACCCTTATCGCCGTCGTCCTCATTGCCGTCGGTATTGTCGGTATCGTCTACCCCATCCTGCCCGGCTCCTTCGCTGTGCTCGGCGGCGTGCTGCTCTGGGGGCTAACCCTGCGCGGGCCGGAAGGCTGGTGGCTCCTCGGACTAGGCCTTCCCATCATGATTGCGGGCATGGCAGCCCAGGCCCTGCTCACCGGTAAGACCCTCAAACAGCGAGCCATTCCTAACCGCTCTATTCTCTGGGGCGTACTTGGCGCGGTAATCGGTATGTTCATGATCCCCGTCGTCGGCCTCTTCGTCGGCTTCGCGGTAGCCCTGCTGCTTAGCGAAACCGTGCGCAGCCAGGGCGATATCGTCACCTCAGCGGGAAGTACCCTGGCTGCCCTCAAATCGATGGGCATCGGCATCCTCATTGAACTTGCCGCAGCCCTGACCGCCGGCACCATCTTCACTATCTGCGCCATCACCTACTTCATCACCGCCTAGCCGGTAGACTGGTTTCCCGTGAAAACACTGCCCGCCTCCCTGCTCCTTGCCGCCACCGCCACCGTCCAGGCCCTCGGTATCTTCCGCTACACCGAAGACACCATGGCCCTCTCGGGTCAAATCTTCTTCCCTGTGCTCTTTGCGCTCATGGCTATCTACATCACCTGGCGCAACACTGAGAACAATGGCGCCTTCCCCCTGGCCCACATCATCATTGCTGCTCTAGCCGTCGTTGCCCTGGGGGCCACCATCGCCGGGTGGAGCGCCAGCCTCTACTACTTCTACCCCTCCTACTACGTCTTCTACGCAGCGCTGGCCCTGCTCGTGATTGAACTAGCCCTGCGCATTGCCGCCCTGCCCAAGAAAGCTGCCGAGGAGCGTCCTACCAAGCGCCTACCCGGCCGCGCCAAGACTAAGCGCGGTACCAACCTGGTCGCCGTCCGCAAGACCGCAGACCAGGACGCCACCGGCCCCGCCCCTGCCCAGCAGACAGACAGCGGCACGGCGGCGTCCGCCCCCATCGAAAAGTAGCCGCAGGTGCCCCTCTTCAGCCTCACCACCCGCCTGCCCGCCCGGCACACCATCTGGCCGGTCCTCACCGGCATCTTCTTCGTAGCGGTCATGCAGTGGCACATCCGCCACTCCATGATCCTTAACGGCCAAGACTTCGAGGTCTACCGCACCGGCGCAGGCGTGGTCTTCGGCGACCTCTACCCCGGCAAAACCCTCTACAACTACTACCTCGAGGACGGGCAACCCATCACCCTGCCCTTCACCTACCCGCCCTTTGCGGTCATGCTCTTCGCCCCCTTCGCCTTCCTACCCCTGTGGGCAGGCGCTGGGCTCATGACCCTGCTGGCTGTGCTTGCAGCCCTGTGGGTATCGGTGCTCATTCTCAACCACGCGCGCGCTCGCGGTATTACCGTTCCCGGGGAAGCCCTGCTGGGGAGCCGCTCACTGGTCGTGGTGCTGGCTACCTGCATCACCATGTTCAGCCCCTGGGACCGCGGCATTGGACTGGCTCAGATCAACGCCCTGATCCTGCTGCTGGTGCTCATTGACCTGTTGCGCCCGGCAACCAGAGTGCCCTGCGGCGTGCTCATCGGTACCGCCGGTGGTATCAAGCTCACCCCGCTGGCCTTCGGCCTGATTCTGCTCATGCGCCGAGACATCAAGGGCGTGCTCACCCTGGGAGCCACCTTCGCAGCCACGGTTGCCGCCGGTTTCATCTTCATGCCAGCCACCGCCCGCGAATTCTGGTTCTTTGCAATCTCAGACCCCTCCCGCGTGGGCAACATTGCCTATGTCGACAACATCTCCACCCTGGGCTGGCTCCTGCACCTTGGCCTGGTTGAGGGGCCGCTCCTGTCGGGCCTGCGCTACGGTCTTACCCTTGCCTTGCTGGTGGGCGTCGCCTACCTGATCCCGGTGTTGCACCGCCGCGGCATGGTGCTCTCCCAGATAGCCCTCAACGGCTTCTTGATGATGGCCATGTCGCCCATTTCCTGGTCCCACCACAACATCTGGCTACCCCTGCTCATTGCCGCCTTCTGGCTGGATGCCTTCCCCACCTTCTTCGCCCTAGCCCCTCGGGCTGTCCGCTGGGCGGTTGGTGCCCTAGTAGTTATTGGCTGCGTGGGTTTAATATACGGGCCTATGCGCATCGGCATTCGCCTTGACCCTGCCACCCACAACCTGGATGAGCTCAGCAGAACTGCCCTGGCGGCGTCCTCTGCCCCCATCATCTGCCTCACCGCAGCGGTGCTGCTTTGGGTAGCGGTTGCGGTGCGCTACCGGCGGGCGCTGGCTGTCTAGCGCCTCGGACCGTGTGCCGTGCAAGCTTTCGCAGGGGCACTTGAAATAGTGGAGTAGGCCGGTCTAACGCTTTGACAGTGGAGCCTAGCGGAGAGGTATTCCATAATTACACCGGTGCCGGTACAATTATGGAATCCAAGCACCGGGCTAAACAAAGACTTCAGCAGCTAAAAGTAGAAGGTTTTAGCCGTTTTCTCGGTTTTGCCCGTAGAACAGATCTCGATGTGCAGTACTTCTTGCTCTCCCACCAGGAGATTGCTGAACTTTCTCAAGAGCTTGCTTCACAGCTTACCGGCGTTAGTAACCCGCTAGCAGGAATAAACGGAACTCTTGTTGATGCCTATGTCTCTAAGGAACAGCTAGAAGATATCGTACTTTTCTATTCCCTATCTCCTGCAACAAAAGCCCAGCATAATGTGCGGCTCAGAGTAGGGAATATCCCCGAGATCATCTCACGCCTACATGTTGCCGCCGATCTTTATGAAGATGCTAACCCTCGTTCGCAAACTCGTGCACGAGAGCTCTTTGAGCAGATAATGCGAGGACTTAGCAATGGAGATTAACTCCGTTAAAATTCATGTCCTTAGCGAGGCCGAAAAGGAAGCCTGGTGGGCTCTCTTTGATATTGCCCTCCACATGCCAGATGGATGGGCAATAACTGGCGGTAGCCTCACGAGGCTTCTTCTCGAAGAAAGGCAGCATCTTGGTGCGCGGGCAACGAATGATATCGACGTTGTACTTGATGTGAGAGCTCGCCGTGCTAATATCTCCGATATTTTATGAGGCCCTAAAAAGGAATTCAGGGTTCATTGAAAGCATCTTCAGATACTGCATCGGGTGAATCGCTTAAGCGGTTGCTTCAAATTCTTGAGCGTTAAACCTGTGCAAGAAAACCCTTCCTCGGTTTTCTCTGTAAACCTGCCCTGTAGGGTAGAGGCATGAGCACTCCCAATGACCCATACATTCCCTGGCAGGCACCTGCCCACAATCCAGCGCAGGGTGCGGCACCGGCGTCCGCCCACGTGCAGGAGCAGGTGCCCCACCCGCTTGCACCCCACCCCAACCCAGTGCCCCTGCCGCCGGTCGGCTGGCGACCCGGCTACCGACAGGAACAGCAGGAGCTGGGCTACCACCAGCTCTCGCATGCCGACCCCAAAGGTGCCTGGTGGAAGCCCCTGGTCGAAGCCGTCATCGGGGTGCCGCTCTACCTGGTGCTGTTTCTACTCTTGGTTGTTGCCTTCTTCTTCGTGCTCCTGCTGGGCCTTGATCCCTTACTGCTTTCTGACCCCACCTACCTCTTGTTTTCTGCTAGCACAGAAGCCCTTGAACAAGAAGCCTTGCGAAGCCCCTCGACCTTCGTCTTCCTCTTTGGGTCGGTAGCACTCATGTTCCCCGCCCTCTGGGCTGCCCGCCTGATTCTGGGGCCCAAGCCTTGGGGGTTGATCCACTCGGTCGCCGGGCGTATGCGCTGGGGCTGGTTGGCAACCTGCTGTGGTCTAGCGGCTCTGCTTGTTGTGGTTCTGCCTCTGGCCTTCGACCTTGCTGTGGGAGCCCGCTATATTCCCAGCACCAGCCTACCTACCGGCGGTCTTATCGCCATGCTGGTAGCCATCATTCTGGTGGTGCCGGTGCAGGCCTACGCCGAAGAGCTGGTCTTCCGCGGCTACCTCATGCAGACTATCGGCCGCTGGCTGAAACACCCTGTCTGGGCAATTATTATTCCTGCCCCGCTCTTTATGCTGGGGCACCTCTATGACCTGTGGGGCCAGCTCTCTGTGCTGGTCATGGGCCTGGCCGCCGGGTATATCACCTGGCGCACCGGTGGGCTTGAAGCGGCTATTGCTCTGCACGTGGTGAATAACCTGCTGGCTATGAGCTTTGGTGTGCTGGGCATGGCAGACCCCTTCCTGCAGCAGGGCTCTACCGTGGGCATATTTATCTCGGCACTGGTATCGAACGGCCTGTTCGTGCTGGTCGTTATCTGGGCGGCGAACCGTCGCGGGCTAGAACGCGCCCGCCCAGCCCTGGTCTGGGTCAAGGAAAGCCGCCCTGAAGAGCCGCAGCCTGTCCGGTAAAATGTGGTCTATGACTCTTTCACAGACTTTCGATGCCCGAGCCAATATTGATGATTTAGCTGCCTTTGTGACCGCCTCCCCCACCTCCTTCCACGCGGCGGCTGAGGTTGCCCGGCGCCTGACCGCCGCCGGCTTCACTGAGCTGAGTGAGCAGGACGCCTGGGGTAGTACAGCTGCGACCGGCAAGCACTTCGTGGTGCGCGATGGTGCCATCATCGCCTGGGCCGGTAGTGCTCAGCATGAGAGCTACCGGGTGCTGGGGGCCCACACTGATTCCCCCGGCTTTAAGGTCAAGCCCAAGTCCTCGGTGCGCACCCTGACCTGGAACCAGGTGGGGGTCGAAGTCTACGGTGGCCCTCTGCTCAACTCTTGGCTGGACCGCGAACTACGCCTGGCTGGTCGCCTGACTGTGCTGGTGGACGAAGCGCTCGAAACCCGCCTGGTTGCCACCGGGCCGATTGCCCGCGTCCCCCAGCTCGCCATCCACCTGGATCGCGCCGCCAACGAGGGCCTCAAACTCGATAAGCAGGGCAACCTCTACCCCGTGTGGGGCTTTGGTGACTCCACCGGTGATGTGCTGGCCTACCTGGCAGAACGAGCCGAGGGTGGTCCCGTTGACCCCGAAAGCATCGTGGGTTACGACCTCATGTTCGCAGACTCTGCTGAACCCCGCGTCTTTGGTGAGAACGATGAACTCTTTGCCTCGGGGCGGCTGGATAATCTCAGCTCCGTCCATGCCGGCCTCACCGCCCTGATCCGTTACGCTGAGTCGGGGGCAGAGTCCGCCCAGACCGCCGTGCTCGCCGCTTTTGATCACGAAGAGATCGGCTCAGAATCCCGCTCCGGGGCAGCAGGTCCCTTCCTGGAGGACATCCTGGTGCGGCTCTCTGAGGCCCGTGGCGATTCCGCTGAAGCCTACCGCCGCTCTATCTCTGAGTCGGTCTGCCT
Organism: Rothia sp. SD9660Na; assembly: GCF_030064065.1. Classification (NCBI taxonomy): domain Bacteria; kingdom Bacillati; phylum Actinomycetota; class Actinomycetes; order Micrococcales; family Micrococcaceae; genus Rothia; species Rothia sp. SD9660Na. The sequence continues at coordinate 2,220,784 of NZ_CP125946.1, read as the reverse complement.
CTCATCCGATGCCGGGCACCTAGTCCACCCCAACTACGCCGGGCACCACGACCCGACCGTCCGCCCTACTCCTGGTGGTGGGCCCCTGCTCAAAATTAACGCCAACCAGCGCTACGCCACCGACGCCATCGGTGCCGGTATCTTTGCCCAGGCCTGCACCCTGGCAGAAGTGCCCTACCAGGAGTTCGTCTCTAACAACAATGTTCCTTGTGGGTCCACCATCGGCCCCATCACCGCCACCCGCTTAGGCATGCGGACCGTGGACGTTGGCGTCGGCTTGCTCTCCATGCACTCGGCCCGCGAACTCACCACCGTAGCCGACATGGCTCACCTTACCCGCGCGATTGAGGGGTTCTACAGAATCTAGAAGGCACAGCCCGATAGTCTTGTGCGCGTCGGCACCCTGAACGCCAGCCCAGAGCCAGCCGACGCGCACAAGGCCATCGGCCTTTACCTTTACTTACCTGCCTTCGCTAAAAAGCGCAGGTGGGCAGGTTCGGGCTTGCGGGTCTTCTCGGCATAGTCGGGGTGCTTCTCCACCCAGCCCTTGATATAGGGGCAGACAATGACCGGTTCGTACCCGGCCTCAATGGCCTGGTCGAGGGCGCTTTTGACGAGCTTAGAAGCCAGCCCGTGCCCGCCGAATTCTTCCTTCACTACCGTGTGGGGGAAGATACGCTGCTTGACCCCGCCTTCGGTGTAGGTGAAGAACTGGGTGAAGCCAGCCGGGCTGCCGGAGCTATCGGCAAAAATCTCGTAGGCGCCGCGGCCGCTCTCGTCGCGTTCAGCGACAAGTGGGTTCTCAAGGGTTGCGTTCATGGGGGAGTCCTTTCGTTGGGTCTACCTACTTCAACCGTGTTCCCGTTCAGGTATTCCCGGGCAGGTGGCTAGGCCGGGTGCTGCGACATAATCGAAATACGGTTAGCTGCGTTCATAGAGATTGCTAGCCACTGCACGGCGCTGTACTGCTCGTCGGTGAGCACACCCCGGGCGTAGGTGCGGGCAAAATCCCTGTCTTCGGGGCAGGGGAGCTTCGTGACGGTTTCAGCCAGGAAGAGCGCCGCCTTTTCAGTGAGACTGTATTCGCTGCTTTCCTCCCAGACGCTCACTAGGGCCCGACGGTTCTCACTCAGCCCCGCCTTGATGGCTCGCTTGGTATGCACCTTCAGGCAGTAGGCGCATCCATTGATCTGCGAGATGCGCAGGCAGACCAGTTCGATGAGCTGGTCATCAAGGCCCGCTGCGCGGGCTGACTCGCCCGCCTGCTTGCTCAGGACGCCAAAAGCTGACCAGGCCGCCGGGTCGGATTTATCGAGATAAAACTCTTTAGGTGTATCAGACATAGAACCAGCTTACACGCCTGGCTCTCTAGCAGGCAGGTAGCTAGGCGGGAGGGCCCGGGGCGAGCCGGTATCCTAGAGGGTGCTCCCGTCAAGAGAGGTAACCGTGAACCACACCCCCGAATCGCCCCGCCCAGGTGGGGTGCGCGTCCGTCCGTCCGCTGAGCACAAGGACGCCCCCGCCCGCCTTCCTGCCCTCAGCGCGCTGGCGGGACTAGGCCCCTACCTAGCCCGCACTAGCCTAGCGGGTCTACTGGTGTTTGTGTCGATGTGGCTGGTCAATGCACAGGCCCTCACGAACCCTATCGACGATGCCATCTGGCAGGCGTCGCTGACCTGGCGCACTACCGCGCTCGATACCTTTTTCTCGGTGCTCACCCAGGCCTTCAATACCCTGCCCATGACAATCTATGTGCTGGTGGCCCTGGGGGTTTTCATCTGGCGCTACGGCTCTGCCTGGCCCCTCATCGGCCTGGGTGCCACCATGGTCCTGACCCCCTTGGTCGTCACAGTCCTCAAAAATCTGATTGACCGACCTCGCCCCTCCCTTACACACCGCCTGGTGGAGGAGTTAACTTTTTCCTTCCCCTCGGGTCATTCCACCAGCACCGCTGCCTTCTGCGCTGCGCTTTTTCTCACTGCTTACCCGGCCCTGACCCAGCAAGGACGCCGCGCCCTGGGAGTAGGGCTCGGCGCGCTCGCGGTGACCATCGGGTTTTCCCGTATCTATGTGGGGGTGCACTGGGTTACCGACGTGGTCGGCGGCTTAGCGCTGGGCCTGGCAATCGCCTGCCTGGTCCATCTAGTTCTGATTACTGCTTATACCAAGAATCAAAAATCGTGACCGGGGTGGTGCGCTTATGGCGCGACCGCAGGAACCTGCCCTCGATGTTCTCAGCTGCCACCGGGTCAATGTCCTTACCCTCTAGATAGTCATCAATCTGGTCGTAGGTAACCCCCAGCTCGTCCTCATCGGTACGACCGGGCTTGCCGTCGAGCAGATCGGCGGTGGGTACCTTCTCCCACAGGCAGGTATCAGCGCCCAGCACCTTGAGCAGGGCCCGGTTTTGGCGCTTATTCAAGCCAAAGAGAGGCATAACGTCCGCCCCGCCGTCACCGAACTTAGTAAAGAAGCCGGTGACAGCCTCAGCGCCGTGATCAGTGCCGACCACCAGCAGGTTCTTCTCACCTGCCAGGGCATACTGGGCGATCATACGGGCACGGGCCTTCACGTTGCCCTTGTTGAAGTCAGCGATAGGGCGGCCGGTGGCGGTTGCAAAAGCTGATTCGAAGCCATCGACGGCCTCTGCGATGTTGTAGGTGACGGTCTGCTGGGGCATGATGAAGCGCAGGGCTGCCTGGGCGTCATCCTCATCGGCCTGCACCTTGTAGGGCAGGCGGACGGCAATAAACTCAGCCTCGACGCCCTCAAGCTCTAGCTGCTCCACGGCTAGCTGGCACAGGCGTCCGGCCAGGGTGGAATCCAGCCCACCCGAAATGCCCAGAACAAAGCCGCGGGTGCCGGTGGCTTTGAGGTAGTCCACCAGGAACTGGACGCGTTTGCGCACCTCCTCAGCCGGGTCGATGGAGGGCTTCACGCCCAGTTCTTCAATGATGTGAGCCTGTAAATCGCGCATGACTCTATGCTACTGCTAGCTCCTACAGACAGAAAGACGCCCCGACCTCTGTAATAGAGGTCGGGGCGCTTCTAACCTTCCTTACACAAGCGGATTACTTGTTAAGGACCTTCTGGTCAAAGCGGTAGATGAAAGCTGCCATCTGGTCGCGGTTGACCGGATCGTAGGGGCGGAAGGTGCCATCGGGCCAGCCGGTGGTGATGCCCTGCTCAGCCATCCAAGCAATCTCCTTGTAGAAGACGTGCTCGCTTGCTGAAAGATCCTTGAAGGGGCTGTTTGCAGGAACGGTGTATTCAGGTGAGCCAGCCATGCGGTAGAAGAAGGCTGCCATCTGATCGCGGTTGACCGGATCGTAGGGGCGGAAGGTGCCATCGGGCCAGCCGGTGGTGATACCCTGCTCAGCCATCCAAGCAATCTCCTTGTAGAAGACGTAATCGGTTGGTACGTCTGAGAAGGGGGAGACAGCGGGCGGAGTGTACTGAGGTGAGCCAGCCATGCGGTAGAAGAAGGCTGCCATCTGGTCGCGCTTGACGGGCTCGTAGGGGCGGAAGGTTCCATCTGACCAGCCGGTGGTGATACCGCGGTTAGCCAGCCACGCGATTTCGTTGTAGAAGACGTGGTCGGTGGATACATCGGTGAAGCGCGGGTTGTTAGTGACAGGGGTCTTTAGACCACTGACGTTTACAACCTGAGCCTTATCGCCGCGAGCACCAGCCTTGATGCCTGCCAAGTCACCGGTGGCGTTATGCATGTGCAGGAAGAGCGCACGAGTCTCAGTGGTATCTGCTGCACGGTGGGCAATCAGAGTATTATCCGGTGAGTCAACGAAGAGGGAGGTTCCCACGGTCTGCTCGCTGCTGAAGTAGAGAGCGGGTGCGTAGGGGTTGTACTTGACCCAGTCGGTACCTTCGATATTGCCATTGTGGTACCAGGTGCCTGAGTAGATCTTGTAACGCAGAGCCTGAGCCTGATCAGAGGTCAGGTTCAGAGCTTCTAGGCTAAGGGGCATGACCAGAGTATTGGACCCCATCAAGTTAGTATCTACGTCACCGAAAGTGCCGTTGACGGGCTGTGAGTCGATAACCGTCCAGTCACCATTGACCTGCTTGTAAAGGTTGACGACGGGAAGGTCGATACCCGGAATCCGGGTTGTCATAGCGAAGAAGTCAGCACGGCCGTCACCGTTAACATCGAGGTCCACTTCGTAGAACCAGGTGCGGTTGATGGTTGCCCAGTTGGCCCAAGACGCGATACCGATGTTGAGGTAACCGGTGGTGGGGTCTTCCCCCTGAGCTTCCAGGACGGGAGCAGTTGAGTTGGCACCTGCATACATGAGGTCGGCTACCTGAGATGAGACGCTACCCAGAGAGCTGGTGGGGATGCGGGGGCTTTCAACACCCAACTGGAAGGCGCCGATAGCGGAACGGTAGCCACCCTGGTTGAGTTCAGTACCGGAGAGAGTAACTTCGGTGGCGTTTGAGCCGGGGCCGAACTCGATAGCCGAGTTAGCTACCTTCATATCGGCAACGGGCTTGGGAGCTACCTGAACGGGGATACGCAGCTGAGTGTCGCCCTCGGTCAGGAGAAGACGTGAGGAAGCGGTAGCCAGGTATTGGCGGGCAACTTCCTTATGGGTTTCAAGAGCTGCAGGATCACGGTCCTTAGCAAGCTGAGAACCATCAAGGGTTGCGGTCAGGGTGATTTCGGCCTGGCCTCCCGCCGGAACGGTTACGGTGCTCGGAGCGTTGATGGTTGCACCGGTAACGGTGGAGCTATCGGCCAGAGCTACCTTGAAGGTACGCTCACGGTCGGAGTAGTTCTCAACGGTGACGTTGCGGGAGATGGTCACGGACTCACCGACAGGTACTTCGGGTGCACCGAAGCTGGTTGAGACCTGCTCGGGGCGGTCAGAGTTGTAGACCAGAACGTCGGTGTTGACCGCAGCTAGGGCATCGACACGACCCGAGCCTACTCGCTCAACCGAGTAGATGTTGCCCTCATCAGTGACGAGATCGTGGGTGGCGGTGTTCATGATAGCAGCCTTGATTTCGGCGGGGCCATAGTTCTGGTGGGCCTCCAGCACGAGGGCTGCAATACCTGCAACGTGGGGAGACGACATTGAGGTGCCGGTCATGATGAGCGGATCAGAGCCCAAACCAACACCAGCGGAGCTGATGGAGGTACCGGGGGCAGCGACGTCGGGCTTAGTAAAGCCGTTTGCGCTAAACTGGCCGCGGGCACTCGATGAGTTGAGGGTGTCAAGTGCACCGGTCTCAAAAACGGTCTTGCCGATCCAGTCAGAATCCAGCTTGATACGCAGGGTACCGGCCTGGGCGGCAGGCAGAGCCTTCTCAGCATCTGCTACGGTCAGGCGGACGCCGGGGATAGTTGAGTTGCCGGCGATACCTGAGGTTTCTTTCAGCACCTTGGACGCGAGGACGACGCCTGCGCCGCCGGCCTTCTCAATGTTGTTGAAGCGGACGGTGGAGCCACAGGGGAAGTTACCTTCGAGGTCTTCGGCCCAGTCAATCCAGACCCACTTGCCGTTGAAGTCGGTTCCCGCGGGGAAAGCTTCACAACCGTAGCGGTTGTTTTCGGGGGCCATGACAACTTCACCGGTGAGCTGGTCTTCAGATGCTGCAGCGTAGTTGAAGTTGATGCTGTAGTCGCCCTGGACGGGGCCAGCGATATTGGCAGGGGAGAGAATCTCGGCCTTGTCAGCGTAGGCGTAGGTTCCGATGGAGTTAGCTACGGTCAGAGCTGAGATGGTGTTACCGGGAGTGCCCAGGATTGAGTAGGCGTCGCCCTGGCCCTGGTAGCTGTTGGCGTTACCGGCTGCAATAACCGAGAGGACACCCTGGCGGTAGAGGGAGTCAATGATGTAGTTTTCGGGGTCATCTACCGCGCCGAAGTCAGCACCCAGGGAGAGATTGACAATGTCTGCCTTGTCGGAGAAGTCGCCATCGCCGTTGGGGTCGAGGGCGCGGTCGAGGGCTTGACCGGTGAGGTTGGTGCTACCGTCACAGCCGAAGACACGTAGGCCGACGACCTTAGCTTCGGGGGCTGCACCCGGGCCAATCTTCATGCCCAGAACATCGTCCTGGGTGAGCTTGGTGTAGTCACCGCGGAAGGTGCTGCCATCTGCATTGACGGCAAAGCCCGCAGCGCTACCTGCCACGTGGGTGCCGTGGCCGTTGGCGGTGCAGTCAAGGGGGTTGTTATCGGGCTTCGGTGCGTTAGAGCCGAGGTAGTCGTCACCGGCTAGGTCGTAGCCGCCGACGAACTTTTCGGGGTCGTAGAGGCCGCTGTCTGCAGCGGGCATATCGGTTGAGGCCTTAGCTTCATTGTAGGCTTCGACGGTGCCGGGGCCACCAAACGCTGCGTGGGTGTAGTCCACACCGGAGTCGATGACGGCGATGGTGACGTCCTTACCGGTCTTACCGGTTTGTACCCAGGTGTTGAGGGCCTCGGTGGTGATAGCGGTACCGCCGTTGGTGCGTTCCTTGGGGACGATGCGGGAGATGCGAACAACGTCGCTACGCTGGGCCAGCGCACGGAGCTCTTCGGCGTCACCGCGCAGAGCGGTTCCTCGCAGGACGTTGTGGGTGGTGTAGATGACCTCTGCATTAGCCTGGGTAGCGACCTGCTGGGTCTGGGATTCTACACGCTGGGCGATAGCTTCAACCTGGGCCTGGGCCTGAACAGGGTCGCTTTCGCCAGAAAGGACACTGCGGGGCTGGGTGCTTTCGTAAGCGCCATTTCCTCGGAACTGAACGAAGACCTCAACTGTGCCTTCAGCCTCTGCCAGGGAGCCCCCAATCTTGCTGGTGGCATCGTTGGCCTGAGTTGAAGGGTTGAGGTCTACATCGTATGCCTGGGCCGGTGGAGCGACCATGGGCAAGGAAAGCGCGAGACCAAGCAGGGCAGCTGCACTGCCTTGTACGGCTTTCCGTCGCATAGGATTCTTCTTCATGGGTTTCCTTAGGGTGTGTGTATTAACTCCCACGGATGGTGAGTGTCACTCCTATCTAATCGTTGTGAGGTGGGTCTCTGTCAAGAGTTTCTCAAAATATGTACGAAATTAATTGGATGGGTAAGGGGGTAACCCCTGTATTTCTCAAGGTTAAATCCCTAGAGATGGAAGGTGCTTACCGTCCCAAAAGGGCGCGTTCGGATAAGCTAGTTACCACACCACACAAGAAGCAAAGGCACTCCACCATGACTGAGCAGAACCCGAACCCCTACGGTAACTACAATCAGCAGGGTCAGAATGGCCCTTCGCACCCGCAGCAAGGCCAGCCCTCTCAGCAGCAGCCTGGTTTTGGCGCCCCTACCTACGATGCTTACGGCAACGTCATTCCTGCTGATGCTAAAAGCATGGCTATATTTGCCCATCTCTCGGGTCTGCTGGGCCTGGTGCTGACCGCATCTTTTGCCAGCTTTATCGGCCCCTTGATTTTCTGGGCTATCTATAAGGACAAGCCGGGATACGGGTTTGTGCGCGTGGCTGCCGCAGGGGCTTTCAATTTCAGCTTCACCCTCTGGCTGGTCAACATTGCCGCCTGGGTACTTACTCTCGTGACTTTTGGAATAGCGGGTCTATTTACCTGGATCATCTTCATCGGGGTTTGGGTGGCCCTGCTTATTGCGCACATTCTTGCTGCGGTCAAAGCCAATAACGGCGAAGTGTTCACTTATCCTATGGTTCTGAAGGTGCTCAAATAGCTAAGGCCAGTCAGAGAAGGGTTTGATTTTTTGCTCAACAGCAAATGAATTCTTGCCCAACCTGTTTGGCAGATGAAGCGATTCTATAGCGGAAGCACGCAAAATAGTGCCCCCCAGCTGTTGGGTATGCCCAAAAACTCATTTATCAGCGGCGTTTAAAAGTGTTATGTTGATTCGTCTGAACTTTTAACACTCACAGTTGGAGATCCCCCGCTTGACTTCACATGACGCCTACCTCAACGCAGCCGTTGACCCCGAACTCAACCCCGTCCTCCCCCGCATCGACTTCCGCTACCTCTCAGAAGCCGACATGATTGCGGCAGGCGTAGAAGACGTCGCCGCCTGCACCGACGCCATGGAAGAAGCCCTGGCCCTGCACGCCCGCGGTGACTACCGCATGGCAGGCCACAACGGCGAATCCCACGGCGCTAAGGTACAGTTCCCCGTCAACCCCGCCCACGAGGGCATGCCCGCCGACGGCCCCGACCGCCGCTACGTCGCCATGCCCGCCTACCTGGGCGGCTCCTTCCGCACCATGGGCGTCAAAACCTACGCCTCCAACATCGACAACCGTGAGATTGGCTTGCCCCGCTCCATTCTCATGCTCACCCTCAACGACGCAACCTCCGGCGCCCCCCTGGCCTACATGAGCGCCAACCTGCTCTCGGCCTACCGCACCGGCTGCGCCGCTGGCGTCGGCGCCCGCCGCTTCGCCCCCAAGAACGCCAAGGTGCTCGGCCTGCTGGGCCCCGGCGTCATCGCCAAAGCAACCGTCGCAGCCCTCATTGAAGCCCGCCCCACCGTCGACACCATTAAGGTACTCGGCCGCTCCCAGAAGGGCATCGATACCTTCATCAGCTGGGCCGAAGAAACCTACCCCGGCATGAACGTCATCGCCGTTGAAGAACTCGAAGAGGTCGTGCGCGACTCAGACATCGTCACTTTCTGCACCTCAATCCACGTGGGCGACCCCGAAACCTACCCCACCGTCCGCCGCGAATGGGTCAAGCCCGGCGCCTTCTTCGCCATGCCCGCCGCCTGCAACCTGGACGAGGGTATGTTCGCCGACGACGTGCGTAAACTCGTTGACAACGCCGGTATGTACGACGCCTGGGCAGAAGAAACCGAACCCGGCAAGTCCCACAACTACGTCTCCATCATCGGCTGCAAGTTCAACGACCGCATCCACAACGGCCTTATGGCCCCTGAAGAACTGCGCGACATGGGTGAAGCCCTCAACCACCCCGCCCCCGAGGACAATGAGGAAAAAATCACCGTCTACTCCGTCGGCGGCATGCCTATTGAGGACGTCGCCTGGGGTACCGTGGTCTACCGCAACGCCGTCCGCAAGGGTATCGGCACCGTGCTGAACCTCTGGGACGTCCCCGCGATGTCCTAGCCCTCGGGTACGCAAAAGGATGCCGGTGAGTAGTTCACCGGCGTCCTTTTAGTTAAGCGGGGGCGCAGGGGCCTTCCCCGGAAGACGACTGGTAGGGGCGCGAGCGGACCTGCTTTCGCCTGCCGACCCTCTCGTAGCTCGCCCTGGGGGGCTCGCTACGATTCACGCCAGCCCCGAGCCAGCAGGCTCACAGCAGGTCCGCCTCCGCGCCCTAGATTTCTACCAGATACGCACGCGCTCCTCCGGCGCCAGGTAGAGGGCGTTCTCGGGCTGCACAGCAAAGGCGGTGTAGAACTCGTCGATGTTGCGAACCACGCCGTTGACGCGGAACTCCTCGGGGGAGTGCGGGTCGATTGCCAGGAACATTTCGGCGGTCTGCGGGCGGGTCTTCATGCGCCAGCCCTGGGCCCAGGAGATAAAGACGCGCTGGGTGGCGGTCAGGCCGTCGATGACGGGGGCGGTCTCAAGGGTGAGGCCCTGGCGTTCCAGGTAAATCTGGTAGGCCTTGAGCGCGATGGAAAGGCCGCCCAGGTCGCCGATGTTTTCGCCCAGTGTCAGCTCGCCGTTGACGGTGAACTTTTCGGGGTCTAGACCGGTGGGGGTGTAGCCGTTGTACTGCTCCACTAGTGCCTTGGTGCGGGCGGTGAATTCTTCGCGGTCGGCGTCCGTCCACCAGTTATTAAGCGCACCGGTACCGTCGTACTTGGAGCCCTGGTCGTCAAAACCGTGGCCGATCTCGTGGCCAATGACGCCGCCGATGGCACCGTAGTTGACGGCGGCGTCCGCGTCCACGTCGAAGTAGGGGGCCTGCAGAATTGCGGCGGGGAAGACGATTTCGTTGGCCGGGGGCATGTAGTAGGCGTTGACGGTCTGCGGGGTCATGAGCCACTCGGTCTTGTCAACGGGCTCGTTGATGCGGGCGACCTGGAACTCGTGCTCAAAGACGCCCGAGCGGCGCAGGTTCTCGAAGAGGTCATCGGTGAGTTCGAGGGCGGAGTAGTCGCGCCACTTGTCGGGGTAGCCGATCTTGGTGACGAACTTGCTGAGCTTCTCGAGGGCGCGGGTGCGGGTCTCGTTGGTCATCCAGTCTAGGTCGGTGATGGAGCGGCGGTAGGCTTCGAGCAGGTCGTCTACCAGTTCCATCATCTTGGCCTTGTGGGTGGGCGGGAAGTGAATCGCCACGTACTCCTTACCCAGTTCTTCGCCCAGGGAGTTTTCGACCAGGCCGACGCCGCGCTTCCAGCGGTCACGCAGCTCTTCGGAGCCTGAGAGGGTGCGGCCGTAGAAGTCAAAGTTCTCTTCAACGATGGCTTGGTTGAGGTAGGGGGCGCGGGAGTGGGCCATGTGCCAGATGTACCAGAGCTTCCAGATGAAGAGGGGAGCGGTGGCCCACATCTGGGCGGCTGCCTCAAAATAGGAGGGCTGGTTGACCACAACGGTGCCGGCCTTCTCGATAGAAATGCCCATGCCTGCCAGCCAGGTGGTGAAGGGGAAGCCGGGGAACTTCTCGTCCAGCTTGGCGGCATCGACCGGGTTATAGCGGGCATCGGCGTCGCGGGTGCGCACGTTATCCCAGTGGTGGGAGGCAATTTCGGTCTCGTGGGCAAAGACAGCGCGGGCGGCGTCCGCCGGTTCAAGACCGAAGTTCTCGGCCAGGCCGGTCAGCTCAAACATGCGCTCAATGTGGGCGACGTAGGCCTCGCGCAGTTCGGCGTACTTCTCGTCGCGGTAGTAGGACTCATCGGGCAGACCCAGGCCGGTCTGCACCAGGTAGAGCACGTACTTTTCGGGGTTCTTCGCGTCGATGCTGGTGTACCAGCCAAAGGGGCCACCGTGGCCCTGGCGGTCAAGCTCTGCCATAACCTGCACAAAGTCATCGGGGGTAGCCGCGTCCAGCACCGGCTGCGCCTCGGCGTGCAGCGGGGCGGCGGCGTCCGCCTCAATTTTCTCGGTGTTCATGAAGGAGGAGTAGAGGGCACCAATGCGTGACGACGGCTGCTCGGCGGCGAACTTCTCGACGATTTCGCGCACGTGTTCCTCGGCGGCGTCACGCAGGAAGTACATGCCGCCGTCGCGGGAGCGGTCGGCGGGGATCTTGTGGGAATCGTACCAGGTGCCGTTGACGTGGCGGAAGAAGTCGTCAGCGGGGTTGGTGGCGGGATCAAGGAAGCTAGTGTCGATACCTGAGTTAGTCATATCACCTAGTTTAGGGGCGCGGACGCCACCCGTCAGGTGCCCTGCGCGGGTTCGGCTCAGAGCGTGAGGGGCTGTTCTGCCCCCTTCCGCTACTCCGTATTATCGCCCCGCTACTTTGTACCGCGCTCTGCCCACTTTTGACCCAAAAAGTGGGCAGAGCGCGGTACAAAGTCGGCAGGAGGGGCGTAACCAAACCGTGCCGCACTTGGGGCGGCGCGTGACCGGGACTACGCTTAGACAGTAAGAACACTGATAAGTAGAAGGTGAACCATGGGCAAGAAACCAGAACTCAGCAAGGAACTCAAGCGTTCCAGCGACAAGGCACAAAAGCGCTATGTGAAGGCCTATGCCAAGGCCCTGGACAAGTATGGCGATGAAAAGAAGGCCCGCAAGAAGGCCCAGAAGAAACTTGAGAAGAAATACGAGCTGGTGGGCAAGAAGTACGAAAAAATTGCCGAGAAGGTAAAGGCAGAGAAGAAGGCCGACCAGAAGAAGTCTGACAAGAAGGACTCGAAGAAGGTAGAACAGAAAAAGTCTGGCAAAAAGGACGCAAAGAAGAAAGCTAAGAACAACAAGAAGAGCGCGGCCCAGCGCGAAGCTGAGCTGATTCTGGCTGATGTAACCGAGGCCGGGGAAGAAACTGTCGGCTACGAAGAGATTCTTGATACTGAGAGCCTGGAGCCTGGCGATCTTGAAGCATTCGAGGGCGAGGAAGAAGCCCCCGAGCTGGATGCTCCCGATGCCGTCACCGAGATTGGAGAAGATGAGGGCCTGGCCCCCGAAGAGGCCGACAAGCCCGAAGAAGCCGAAGAGCTCTACGAGGAAACCTTCGCCAGTGCCGACCTCGCTGACTTCGATGAGGACCTGACCACCGAACCCCTAGCCGAAGCCCCTGTGCAGGAGGATGCGGCGTCCGCCCCCGACCTGCAGGACGACACCCAGACCTTCCTGGTTGCAGAGGTGCGCCCCCTGGCGGAGCTCACCCGCGCCGAGCTCTACGAGCTGGCGAAGCAGCTTGAGGTGCCGGGCCGCTCGTCCATGAACAAGGGTGATCTGCTGATTGCGGTGCGCGCTGCCCAGTAGAAAACCTCCAGAACCTACTAGAAGGGACCAGAATACTCTGGTCCCTTTTACTTAGGACCAGATTGCTCTGCGAAGTCCGTGTACAGATTGAGGAATTTGGGAGGAATCTGGTCCCTACTCGCACCTGTATACCCGCCCACCGATACCTGATGTGACCTGGGTCTGTGAGCAACTAGCTATTACGCGAGCGCGCGGCAAAGAGTAGGCTTAACGCCTATGTCTTCTGCGCAAACACACTCTCACCCCGAAGCCGGAGCGCACGCGGTCACCGAACCGGCCGCGCATACCGCATCAATGCCCGCTGCCCATAAACTAGAGCGCCAGGAGTTCCTGCTCCTGGCCATTATGGTGATTGCGGCTTTCGTGCTGATTCTGAATGAAACCCTGCTGGGCGTGGCTCTGCCCGACATCATGGCAGACCTGAACATCAGCGCCTCAACCGCCCAGTGGACCTCCACCGGCTTCATGCTGACCATGGCCGTCGTAACCCCGGCTTCTGGCTTCATCATCTCCCGCTACTCCATCCGCACGGTCTTCGTGGGCGCTATGGCCCTCTTCTCACTGGGCACTCTGGTAGCGGCCACTGCTCCGGGTATCGCCCTGCTGCTGGGCGGACGCGTGCTCCAGGCCGGCGGTACCGGTGTAATAATTCCGCTGCTCATGACCACCATGATGCGCCTGGTCGCCCCCAGCAAAATCGGTCAGGCTATGGGCATCATCGGCATGGTTATCTCGGCCGCTCCCGCCGCGGGCCCGACCGTCTCGGGTATCATTCTAAACGCCGCTGGCTGGCGCTGGCTCTTCTGGCTGATTCTGCCCATCGGCATCATCGCCCTGGTGATTGGCCTGCGTCTGGCACCTGCCGAGAAGCCCGAGGGTAATTCACAGGAACTCGATGTGCTCTCAATTATTCTCTCCACTCTGGGCTTTGGCGGCCTAGTACTGGGGCTTTCATCCATGGGCGGCGATTCCTCCCACGGTGGCACCCACCTACCTGTTAACCCCTGGGTTATTGTGGCTATCTCAGCTGCCCTGCTGGCAGTGTTCGCCCGCCGTCAGATTCAGCTGCAAGACCGAGGCCCTTTCATGGATCTGCGCATCTTCCGCGCCCGCCCCTTCACCCTGACCGTCATTATGACCTCCCTGGGTATGGGCGTCATGCTGGGAACCGCGATTATGATTCCCCTCTACGCCGCAAACGTGCTGGGTTTGAGCGCCCTGCAGACCGGTCTGATATTGTTGCCCGGTGGTGTGCTCATGGCAGTATTGAGCCCTATCGTGGGTCGCCTGTCGGACCGCTTCGGTGCCCGCACCCTGGTGATTCCCGGCGCAGTTCTCTTTAGCGCCTCAATCTGGCTGATGAGCACCTTCAGCGCCACCACCCCGGTCTGGTACCTGGTGGGCACCTACATGCTCATGACCTTCGCCTTGCCGCTCATTAACACCCCCTTGATGTCGCTGGGTCTGGGCTCTCTGGGGCATGAACTGCATGCTTTTGGTTCCTCGGCCATGACCACCTTCCAGCAGGTCTCGGGTGCCGCCGCGACCGCCCTCTTCGTGGCTCTGCTGGGCATCGGTTCAGCCGCCCACGGTGGCATCGGCGTAGAGGCCTACATGGCCGGTGTGCACCTTGCCTTCCTGGTGGCAGCCTTCATGTCGCTGGGCTCTATCGTAGTCGCCCTGCTTCTGCCTGCCGGCAAGCAGCCTCGATAGCGGCAACCAGAGACTCGATAGAAGCCTTGGTCTCCTTGTAGGCGCGGGTCTTCAGGCCACAGTCAGGGTTAACCCAGAGCTGACGGGCGGGGATATGCTCCAGGGCAGTAGCCAGCAGCTTCTTGACCTCGTCGACCTGGGGCACATGCGGGGAGTGAATGTCCCAGACATCGGGGCCGATGCCGCGGTCGGAGCTTTCGGGCACATCGGCCAGCAGTTCCAGGCGGGAGCGGGCTGCCTCAATCGAGGTGCCATCGGCATTCAGGGCATCAATTGCCCCAAAAATCTCGTTGAACTCCGAGTAGCACAGGTGGGTGTGGATCTGGGTGGAGTCAGCAACCTGCGAGGTCGCCGGGCGGGAGACCCCCGACCGATCAGTCCAGGTAGGCAGTCTGACCCTCGGCGCGCAGGGGCAGCAGCTCACGTAGGGCGGGTCTGTGCCGGGTGTGTTGAAACACATCACAGTAATATGATGGGTATGAGCATTGAATACCGTCAACTGGGAAAAAGCGGCCTCACCGTTTCAAATGTAGGCCTGGGGTGCAATAACCTGGGCCGCGCCAAAACCGCCACCGAAACGCAAAGCGGGACCAACGCCGTCCTCACCGCCGCCGTTGAAGCCGGCATTATCCTTTTCGATGTCGCCGATATCTACGGGGCTGAACCGGGTGTTTCTGAAGCCATGTTTGGGCGAGCCCTGCGCGAGACCGGAACCGACCGCGATGAAATCGTGATTGTCTCCAAGTTCGGCATGGATATGGGCGGGGCCAACGGCACCGACCACGGGGTACGAGGCTCCCGCCGGTATATTATGCGGGCAGTTGAGGCCTCCTTGAGCCGCCTAGGTACCGACTACATCGACCTCTACTTCCACCACACCCCCGACCCCGCCACCCCCATCGAAGAAACCCTCTCAGCTCTGGGTACCCTGATTGAACAGGGCAAGGTGCGCTACATCGGGTCGTCCAACCACACCGGCTGGCAGATTGCCCACGCTGAGCACCTGGGCCGGGCCCTGGGGCACCGCTATATTGCGGCTGAAAACCACTACAACCTGCTTGACCGCCGCGCTGAGCTTGAGGTGCTGCCCGCCGCCCGCGAGTTCGGACTGGGCGTGCTGCCCTACTTCCCCCTGGCTAACGGGCTACTAACGGGCAAGTATTCGCGCTCTTTTGCCCCGGCGGACGGTCGTCTGACCCGCATCAAACCCGACATCTTGGACGGCGCTAACTGGGACCAGCTCGAAGCCTTCTCAGCCTTTGCCGCTGAGCGCGGCCTGACCGAGGTACAGGTCGCCTTCTCGTGGCTGGCTCAGCAGGAGCCGGTTGCCTCTGTAATCGCCGGGGCCACCACCGAAGAGCAGGTGCGCGCTAACGCGGCGGCTATCGTCCGCCGGTTCGACGCGGACGAGCTCGCCCTGCTCGACGAGATTTTCCCGGCACCGCCGAAGGTGGCGCTTTTCTAACCCCCATACAGCAAACGACGCCCCTTCCCTCTTTCCCCGCAGCACTCCGGTGCGTGGAAAGAAAGATGGGGCGCCGTTGTATGCCGAACTAGGCAGTAAGCTCAGCCAGCAGGGCGCGGACACGGGCGTCGATGTCGTCCCGAATCAGGTTCATACGCTCAGCCCCCTCAATTCCATCATGGGAGGGCTCAACGGTATTCCAGCGTTCGGTCTTAGCCAGCACCTCCTCATCCGTCGTCTCAAGCTGGGCCGCCCCACCCAGAATGACGATCCGGTCGGCAGCAGCCAGGTCGTCGGCGCTCGCAAACTTGGGCCTACCCTGGCTCATATCTGCACCAATCTCAGCGAGCGAAGCGGCAGATTCAGCGTTGACCGCGCTGCCCACCGCAGCCTTGGTGCCTGCGGAGGCCGCCCGCACGCGTCCTTGCGCGTGAAGGTTCATCAGGGCCTCAGCCATCTGAGACTTGCCCTTATTGGACTGGCAGATAAAAAGAACGTGGGGGGTAGAAGTCATAGCTCCATCATAGGGTTCATCAAGAACTTCTACATACACTAAAGCCCGCCCCGACCCCATCTCAGAGAAGGGGTGCAGGGCGGGCTTTGATATTTTTCTAGTTTTAGAGATTGTCGATGGCGTACTGGGCCTGTTCAGGGGTGAACTGGCTACCGTACTCGCTGGTCAGCTGATCGAAGAGGCGGGCGTCGCTCATCTCAGAGATTTCTAGGTAGCTACGAGCGGCATCGAGAGCTTCCTGGTTCCAGTCTGCATTGACATTGTCAACCGCGTACTGTGCCTGTTCGGGGGTGAACTGGCTACCGTACTCGCTGGTCAGCTGATCGTAGAGACCTGCGTAAGAGAAATCAGAAAATTCGATGTAGTCTTCACCGGCTTCAAGAGCTTCAGCGTTCCAGTCAACATCGCTCAGGTTATCCATAGCGTACTGGGCTGCTTCAGGTGAATACTGGCCGCCGTACTCGCTGGTGAGCTGATCGTAGAGGCCAGTGTAGGAGAAACTGCTGAACTCTAGATAGTCATGGGCTTCGGCAAGAGCGCTCGTGTAATCGCGGGGGATATCCCCGGCAGCAGAGGTGGTCTGCTGGGAGGCTTCGGCAGACGGTGCGTTAGAAGTAGCAGGGGCAGGGGTAGTGACGGCCGGAGCAGCAGAACTTACCGGAGCAGATGCGGTTGCCGTCGGGCTAGCTACCGCTGACTCAAGCTCCTGCAGGCTCTGCTGGAGCTCGGGGTCGTTAGCAATAGTATTGAGGGCAAAGAAAAACAGGACGATACCTGAAATCACTGACCCGATAACCGAAAGCACAATGGCGATAATCGAGGTGACTTTTTCCTTGTTCTTCTGGAAAAGTCCAACAATGCCGGTCACAAAAGCTGCAAACAGAAACAGCCAGCCAAGGAACATGATGCCGGGAATGCAGCCCAAGATAAAGCCGAGAACGCCCAGGCCCAGGGCCACCAGGCCAACCACATTCTTAGGCTTTTTTCCGTTAGGTTGCTGAGGTGCGGCGTAGGGGTCCTGATAGGGGTACCGGCCCGGTGCGGCATAAGCCCCGGCAGACGACGCTGGCACCCCGGGTTGATCGGGCTGAGAAGACTGTGTGTTAGGTGTGTATGGGTTTTCGCTCATACTTCCCAGCTTAAAGATAACCCCGGTGCCTGCTGGTCACATGTCGGATTATTTCTCGGTGATTCCCGGAAACCTGCCACCTGCGTCCGCCCCCCTCTACCGCTAGCAGCGCAAAACCTGGAATACCCCACCCAAACACAAACCACCCTTGCTATCCTTAAGAATGGTGTGCCCTGCGTCCGCGCCGTCTGCACAGGCCGCGCAGCCCCACCCCACCGCCGTGAAACCCGGCAGGTGACCACCCTATTCAGGAGTAAGACTTATGCCAGCAATTGTGATTGTAGGCGCCCAGTGGGGCGACGAAGGTAAGGGCAAAGCAACCGACCTACTCGGCGGCCGCGTCGACTACGTCGTCAAGCCCAACGGCGGCAACAACGCCGGCCACACCGTCGTCGTCAACGGCCAGAAGTTCGAGCTCAAGCTCCTCCCCGCAGGCATCCTCTCAGAAAACGCTGTACCCGTTATCGGCAACGGCGTGGTAGTCAACCCCGAGGCTCTCTTCGAAGAAATCGACGGCCTTGAAGCCCGCGGGGCAGACACCTCCAAACTTAAGATCTCAGCCAATGCCCACCTGGTAGCGCCCTACCACCAGACCATGGATAAGGTCACCGAACGCTTCCTGGGTAAGCGCGCCATCGGCACCACCGGCCGCGGTATCGGCCCCACCTACATGGACAAGGTTGGCCGCCTAGGCATTCGCGTGCAGGACATCCTCGATGAATCCATCCTGCGCCAGAAAGTTGAAGGTGCCCTGCGCCAGAAGAACGAACTGCTGGTCAAGGTCTACAACCGCCGCCACGTTGAGGTCGAAGAAATCGTTGACTACTTCATGAGCTTCGCTGACCGCCTGGCCCCCATGATTGTTGAGTCAACCCAGCTGCTGAACAAGGCCCTGGATGAAGGCAAGACCCTGCTCATGGAAGGCGGCCAGGCTACCTTCCTTGACGTTGACCACGGCACCTACCCCTTCGTCACCTCATCCAACCCCACCGCAGGTGGCGCCTCAGTTGGGTCCGGTGTTGGCCCCACCCGCATCTCCCGCGTCATCGGTATTCAGAAGGCCTACACCACCCGCGTGGGCGCCGGCCCCTTCCCCACCGAACTCTTTGATGACATGGGCGAATTCCTGCGTACCACCGGTGGTGAGTTCGGCGTGAACACCGGCCGCCCCCGCCGCTGCGGCTGGTACGACGCGGTTCTGGCCCGCCAGGCTGTGCGTATTAACGGCTTCACCGACCTTTTCATCACCAAGCTCGATGTGCTCACCGGCCTGGAGAAAATCCCTGTCTGCGTCGCCTACGACGTGGACGGCGTTCGCTTTGATGAGATGCCCATGACCCAGTCAGACTTCCACCACGCCAAGCCCATCTACGAGTACTTCGATGGCTGGACCGAAGACATCACCGAGGCTAAGACCCTCGATGAGCTGCCCGAGAACGCCCGTAAGTACCTGGAGAAGCTGGAAGAGATTTCCGGCTGCCGTATCTCGGCGATCGGCGTTGGCCCTGGCCGTGAGCAGACCATCGTCGTGCGCGACCTGATTGAGGACGAAAAGTAGGGGCGCGGACGCCTACTCGCAAGGACTCCGGGCTGGGGCAGGGAACTGCCCGCTCGGCGTCCTTGCACCCCGCCGCCCTTACAGTCATTCCTTCTTTTTGAAGACCAGCAACAGCCTGAATGGCACCGCCATTATCAGCAGCAGCGAGGCCGGGCAGCCAAAGGCCCAGTGCAGCTTGGGTGCCACATCAAAATTTATGCCGTAAAAAGTCCCAAAAAAGTCTTGCACCCTTCAATACGGTCTCGCTAGAATCGTTATGAGGGCTTTACCCTTGATCCCCAAGTTTCAGCCCGTAGGGGGCTGGCCAAGTACTCAAGGAGTTTTATATGAAAGTTAACTATGGGAAAACAGGCTATCTTAGCTTCGATTGTTTACCATAATCTTATGTACTTACCGCTAAAATAAATTTATTTGTGTAAATATTTAAAATTATTTTCACTCTGATACGTTATTTAAACCCCTATAGCCTGGATTCAAGCTAGTGGTTTCATTATATTTCTAACATACCTATTTCCTATAAAGAAGGGTAAGTTAAACATATATTATCTGGAGAGAATGCTATGAAAAATGTAAATAAATTAATCCCTGTTTTTTCGATAGGTTTACTACTTCTATCTACTTTTTCGCCTTTACATGCCAGCACCGAATTAGCTGACTTAAATAATCAAGAGGCACAAAGAAGCGCTTCAGAATCTGCTGCAATTCGCGCCTGGGAAGAAAATCGGCAGACATTTTACAGCATGCCTTCAGAGAAAGTATCATCACCCGCTTCTGGTCAATATACTAGAGTATCTTTTTATCGGGGCAGCTATCTTTTATGGGCAAGAGAAACTGTGGAGTTTCGGTGGTCAAATAATAGGGTTACATGGAGCAATGGGTATCAACAGTCAGGTGCTATATTCCCTAATACAATTACAGAGAAAGGAACCTCAAGGGTTTATACGTCATCATGGAATCATACATGGAATGGTCGCTACACCGTAGGAGCGGGAGTGCCAACCCCTTGGGGTAATGCAAATGTTTACCACACCACTTCAGTTATTACTACAAATGTATATGGGAATGGAGGGCACTCGGGAAATTGGAACAATTAGGTTCTGCAGTCCGTTTTGATAACCTTAAAGTGACTAAAAATAATGGCTATATATTAAATGTCTCTACCTCGCTAAATGGAGGGTGTGTATGGCAGATTGTAGGGGGAAATGGTAGTGGAAAGACTTCTTTATTATATCAAATTCTTTATGGCCAAGAGGGGCATTCGGCTAGTGTTACCTATGCGGGGTATCCCGCTTCACGACTGGCTTCAGGAGCCTTGAGCTATAGTTTCTTATACCCCAAATGGACAGTTGAAGATAATTTAAAGTATTTTATCGGGGTTAATTCTAAGGGTGTTTCTTCGCTTCCTTATGCCTGTCAATTAATCCCAGCTGACTGGTTAAAACGAAAAACATTTCAGCTATCAGAAGCAGAGAATAAAATAATTTCCATTACTATTTTGCTTGAAGCTGGTGGTGGCTTACTTGTCTTAGACGAACTGGACAGCTGCTTTGATGATGAGAACCTTCAGAAGGTGATAAATGTGCTTCATAGCTGGGTAAATGCTAAAAGCCCTCGTATAGCGATAGTCGCTGTAAAAAATAAAATTCAAACTATTGAGAATACCTTGTTTTTAGTAAAAGATTATACCGCAAAGAATACATTTTTCGGGGCGGTGCATTAGCTCATGTGGGGTGCAATTCTACAGCAATCTAAAAGTAATTTTAGGTGGCTAATCTATTCTCGTTTTTTTATCTGGGCAGTATGCTTTATCCCCCTCTTGTCATTTATATACTCGATTCACGCTGTATCCTCCTGGAATTCATCAGTGCTCCTATGGAATTTGTCTATAGATGAAATTCAAGCGGGGCCCGAAGATATTATCCATGCTTTGAATTCTCATTCTCATGAAACTATAACAGGGGATTCCGTTACTACAGATAATGAATTGAAGTATCGAGCTTCCGAACTAATTCAATCCTACATGTCGACCAGGCCAGCAAATGCCACTAGTGGAGGGTTGGGCTACATATCATTTATCTTCCTACCCGTTCTATCCTTTGCTTTTGGGTTCATTGCTAACGGTAGGGAATACAGGAATTCTCGATTAGCTGTAAAGACTAGAGTAACTTCAGGTTTAGAGGTATTTACATCAAAGATTGTAGATATTTTATGTACCGCTATCTTGTGCGTGGCCTTCTATATGGGCATTTCACCTTTTTCTATGTTTATAATATTTTCTATAGCGGGTAAAAGCTTTACTTCTGCCACCTACAATGAAATTATTTATGATAATCTAGGTGAAACATATAATCTGAGTAATGTATTTTATCAGGCTGCTCTCTCGGTGGTAATCCTTACGTTTTACACATCTCTTGGAACACTTTTTTCAGAAATCTTTAGGGGGAATAGCCTTGTTGTTTCTTTCGCTGTTGCTACCTACTATCTCCTTCCTTTGATGGGCACCTATGATCCTCGAAACGTAGTGTCAGCAGCTGGTCGAGATGTGTTTCATTTCGGTAGCGGCTTCAATCCGTATCTAATATATGATCCTCAGTTGAATAGTGGTATTGCTTTATTTCTTCTTTTATTATCGTTAATTATTTCTCATTTAATGACCTATGGCATTCGAGTGAGTAGGGTGCGTAATGAGCATTTTATGAGATTACTATTAAGGGGGTTTTGAGGGATTGTAGGGTTTTATTCATAAAGAGAGACTTATTCAAAAGTAGGAACACACCCCACACCCACCAAGAGATAACGGTCCCGCCAGGCAGTAAACATGAGGATAAATCGCCAGAAATATTCTCAAGCCACACTGGAAGAACCGTTGCTACACCAGCAGCGACCCCGAGCAGGCGTAAGCCTGGTCAGAAGCTGAGCCGTCAGGTCAAGAAGAATAACAGGGTGATTAATCAACCTGTTGGGGTCGGTGGTGGAGCGGGTTATTGCGCTGGTTTTGTACCTGGTGGGGGGCATGTAGGTAAAGGCTTCAGCCCCCAGCTGCTCTACATGGGTGACGGGCGGGTTACGCTGTGTCCGTCCCTTTCTACATCTTCACCCCGCGCAGGGTTCGCACCACCATCACAGCGCAGAGAAGCATGAGCACCACACCGATAGCTGAGGTATAGACCACGCCCGAGTCGAAGGCGTGCTGGGCTGAGGCCAGCAGGGCGGCGCCGGTTTCTCCGCCGATGTTCTCAGCCACCTCAGCTGCCCCGCCCAAGGTCTCGCGGGCAGCGTCCGCGTCCGCAGCACTAACCCCCTCGGGTACCACCAGGTGGGCAACGTAGGCCGCGTTCAGGATTGACCCCAGAATCGCGGTTCCCATGACCGAGCCGGTCTCGTAGGCGGTCTCCGAGATAGCGGACGCCGCACCCGCCTTGTGCGGGGGGACAGCGGCCAAGATGATGTCGTTGGTCAGGGTTTCAGCAAAACCAATGCCCACACCCAGCAGGGCAAAGGCCACCAGAATACCGGTATCAGAGCCTGAGTTGGCAGTGAAGAAGACCAGGCCGAAAGCTGCCGCGTTCATGAGGAGGGCACCTGAAATCACAATCCAGGGCTTGAGGACTTTAACGATATAGACAACCACCAGGCCCGCAATAACGGTCAGTACCAGACCGGGTAGCAACAGGAGGGCAGCACTGAAGGGGGAATGGCCGCTGACCAACTGCAGGTGCTGGGAGACGAAGTAGAGGAAGCCAACCAGGGAGAAGATTGCCATGAGGTTGGTCAGTACCGCGCCGGTGAACTGCTTGTTGGTGAAGAGGCGGACGTCCAGCATGGGATTGGTGCGGGCCAGCTGGCGGCGGGTGAAGACAAGACCGCAGATGGTCGCTACCAGCAGCAGAGCGACGGTGAGCAGGTTGAAGCCGTCGTGGGCAAAGTGCTTGATGGCGTAGACGAAGGGGGTCATGGTCGCCATGATTAGGGCGATGCTGACGAAGTCGATGGCGCCGGGGGCCGGGTCCTTGGAGTTAGGAATCAGCCAGAAGCCCAGCAGGAGCATGGGCAGCAGGACAGGCACGGCCATGAGGAAGACCGAGCCCCAGTAGAAGTGCTCCAGCAGGAACCCGCCGACGACCGGGCCCAGGGCCGCGCCGCCTGCGAAGCCTGAGGCCCAGATGGCGATAGCGGTGCGACGTTCGGTGGCGTCGGTGAACATGTTGCGGATGATGGAGAGGGTCGCGGGCATGAGCATGGCCCCGAAGATGCCCATACCGGCGCGGGCGGCAATGAGCCAGGCGGCGGTGGGGGCGAAGGCGGCGGCAGCTGAGATGACGGTAAAGCCTAGGCCACCAATCATGAGCATGGTACGGCGGCCAAAGCGGTCACCCATGCTACCTGCGGGAATGAGTAGGCCCGAGAGAATCAGGGGGTAGATATCGTTAATCCAGAGTAGCTGGGTGCCGCTGGGGGAGAGCTGGGCTGAAATCTCGGGCAGGGCGAAAGAGAGCACGGTGTTATCGACCGAGACCAGCAGCACCGGCAGCATGAGGACGGCCAGGGCTGCCCAGCGACGGGAATAGGGAGCGATTGAGGATTCTTCAGTGGTGACGGCTCTCATCTGGCCGGTTGCGGGGTGCATGTCTGCTCTTTCGTGCGGTGTGGGCTACCTGGGATTGGTGCGGGTACGGAACCGGGCAGGACGCCGGGGTATGCTTGGTCGCTCATCGGTAGCGGGGTGCTCGTTGGGGAGCACATTAGTTACTGTACCGTCTGGACGGTTTTGTTTTCAAGTGGGGAGGCGGTAGGGTGGGGCACATGAGTTCTCGCGAAAAAATCCTCGACGCCTACGAAGCCCTACTGATTGAGGAGGGGGAGCGTGCAGCGTCCTTGAACGCCATTGCCGCCCGAGCTGGGGTATCCAAGGGAGGGCTGCTCTACCACTTCCCCGATAAGACAGCCCTGATTGACGGGCTTTTGGGGCGGGCCTGGGCGCTCGCTGAGCAGGACTTTAAGGCCATGGCAGATGACCCCGCCGGGGCCTGCGCCTACTATGTGCGCACCTCGGTCTACCAGGACACCCCCTTTGACCGGGTTTTTGTGGCCGCTTCGCGCCTGCGCCAGGACGCCGCCGAGAAGGTTGCCGAGGTCTACGACAGGATTCAGGGGCGCTGGTTTGAGACGATTCGGGCCGAGGTTCCCTCGGACGCGGCGGCCCGCGCTATCTTGCTGATGGGGGACGGGCTCTACTACAACGCGGCGGTAGCCAGTAGTGAGTCCCGCCCCAACCTTGCTCTCAGCGGCGATATGGACGCCCTGCTCGAGGTCGTGGAGCAGCTGAAGGGGACACTGGGTTCTGGGGGGAGGGCTCCATCTGGCCCTGGAGCCTAGATAGCCTATGCTGAATATCTTTCGTGGAGACGTAAAGCTGGCGGTAATCCAGGTAGAGCTGGTTATAAATTGGCATTTCTCGCGGGTAAATCACATGATTAATGGGGTTCCATTCATTAATGTCAGACGCTACTCCTAGCGTTTGAGCAACCATAAAAGCGTCGCCCAAAGAAGCACCGATGGTGTACTTTCGTATCAGCTGTTCGCGGCCGGTCACGTCAGAAATAATTTGTGGCCAGAAGTCAGATTTAACTCCTCCACCAGCACAGGTAATACCCTGAATATTGGCGCCGGCAGCTTCCATCGTCTCAATATTATGGCGGACAGCAAAAGCGGTAGATTCAAGCAGAGCCCGATAAATATGCCCGCGTGTATGATCCAGCGTGAGCCCGATAAGTGCTCCGCGAGCGTCTGCATCTTGAATAGGGGTTCGCTCGCCTGCGAAATACGGTAAAGCAAGCAGACCATGGGCGCCTGCGGGTGTACCTTCAGCCTCAGCAATCAGCTGAGCAAAACCGGTCGCCCCCGTCAGGTCCCGGAACCAACTCGTTAACGCTCCCGAGGTAGCAAGACCACCGGCAAGGTGATGGGTTCCTTTACGTGTTCCGGCTGTTCCCCACATCGAAAGATGTCGGACGCGGCGATCTGTGTTTGCGATGAGAAATAAGGTCGTCCCGTACATGAGAAAGAGGTGGTGATTTTCGGTTGCCCCTACAGACTCTTGCTCTGCCCAGGCATCAATGGTCCCAAAAATTACCGGAATTCCACCTTTTAGCTCAGGAATTTCGGGGTTCGGACGAGTTTCCCCTGCAATCTCGTTTGACCAACCCAAACGGGGCATCTCAAGGTTCTTTCCACCTATCTCGCTTACCATTGAATCATCCCACTCACCGGTTTCAGGCCTATATAGGGGCGTCATCTGAGATGCAGAATGCCGGTCAAGTGTATACTCCCCGGTTAGATGCCATACCACCCATGAATGCGGCATAAAAAACCGGACGCCGCGCTCAAAATCTGCTGCGTACCGTTGCTGGAACCACGCTATTTTAGGGCCACCGGCCTGTGAAGTCAGCGCCGAATCATAGGTGTGTAGTAGGTATTCCTTGCCATAGCGGGTAGTTAGTTTCTGGATTTCATCTGTTGCCCGCCAGTCCACACCGTAGAGAGCTGATGGAGCTATCGGGATGCCTTCGAGACTGGTTATGCCAACGCACGGTCCCATGCCTGAGAGCCCGATTCCGATAACTTCGAAGTCTTGACCACCTATGAGTGCGCGGTACAGGTCTTTAAATTCTTGCCACCATACGAACATCGGCATCTCAACGAGGCCGTGTTCGCCGCGGGTAACGGTGTGTTCTGTTGTTGTGGTGTTAAGAAGCTGGCCGTTCGCATCTATGAGAACTGCCTTG
This sequence comes from Rothia sp. SD9660Na, assembly GCF_030064065.1. Lineage (NCBI taxonomy): Bacteria > Bacillati > Actinomycetota > Actinomycetes > Micrococcales > Micrococcaceae > Rothia > Rothia sp. SD9660Na. The sequence goes on along the minus strand of NZ_CP125946.1, from coordinate 2,195,240 downwards.
GTGCTTGAGGTTCCTACATCGAAGCCAAAAAATACCTTTTGTGTCATACTCCCCATTATGGTTGAGTTCTTTGGTGCTCAGAAAAACCCAGTCGGATAAGGTAAAACGATGAGGTTCGCTTCGCCTTGTTCTCGGTGATGCCCGTACAATGACGGTATGAAACGTGACATCTATGGGCTGACGCGCAGAGACATATCCGCTTTGGAAGTGGCGAGGCTCTACCATGAACGGGGTCTTTCTCAGCAGGAGGTTGCTCAGCATCTGCATATTGCCCGTCCTACGGTTTCTAAGTTGCTTACCCATGCCAAAGACCGCGGTTTCATTCGAACAACTGTGATTGACCCGCGTGATAATAACCAGATAATGGCGGAGCAACTACGAAAGAAGTATAGACTTCTGGGCGTGAGGCTTGCCCCTGTGGCAGGGCGCGGACCGATGGACTTGCGGCATGCTTTAGGGCGGGCGGCAGCCCAGCTTCTTAAGGAGCTCGTTCGAGAAGGGGACATCATCGGCGTAGCGTGGTCGCACACCATTGCTGAGATAGCTCAAGCGCTAACTCCACAACAGGTGAGCGGGGTGAGGATTGTTCAGTTACGGGGTGAGGCTATGGGTGGTACAGCCAGCCAGCACATTGCTCACACGTACCAGCGGTTTGCTGAAGCACTATCGGCTGAACTTTACAGTATGGATGAACCCGCCGTGTTCTCGACGTTTGGCGATAAAATGAGCCGGTCACGTGATGTTTGGGTGAGCGAGGTCTTGCGTTTGGGCGCAGAAAGCCGCATTGCCGTGTATAGCGTAGGAGCCACTGACCAGGGCTCAATCCTCTTCAGTTCGCCGCTGCTCTCACCCTCTGAAAAGGAGCATCTACGTCAGGTATCGGTGGGAGATATCTGCTCGCATTACCTGAACGAAAAGGGGCAGGTGTGCGTTCCAGAGCTCAATAACCGCACCTTGGGTATCTCTTTACCCGATATGCGTCATACGGAACAGAAAATCCTTGTTGCGGGTGGGCCTGAAAAAATTCGCGCCATCCACGTAGCGGTAACCTATGGTTACGCGAATAGGCTGGTGACGGATGTCCAGACTGCGCAGCAGCTACTTAAGGTGTAACCTCCACACAAAAGGTTACAAATGTTCTATCGCGGTATAAATGCTATAAAAATGGAACATATGTAACGATAATCCCGTGGTGTGTGGTGCAGAGCAACTTATATTTGTCTCATCAGAACTGACAAAGGAGTTGTTATGACGATGGTGTCACCCTTTATTTTCCACATCACCTTGATTCCTTCTTTCCCCTCTAGGAAGCCCTCACTCTACCGGGGAGGGGACAGCTAAGATGAACGTTGAAAACCCTACCCACGTTGAAGAACGCGGCGTATCCAACACCTCTTGGGGAATTATTAAAGACTCCACACGGCAGCTGCGCAACGGATACCTGGACCGCACCCCAATTTTCCAGTACATTCTGCTTTCTATCTGCTTCCCTATGTGGGGTGCAGCAGCTAGCCTGAACGATATTCTTATTGCCCAGTTCAAGCACATTTTTACTCTTTCAGACTTTGCAACTGCTTTTGTGCAATCTGCTTTCTACGGTGGCTACTTCGTCATCGCTATCCCTGCATCACGGGTTATTCGTCGTTTAAGCTACAAGGCCGGACTGCTCATCGGCCTCACGATTTACATTCTTGGTTGCCTACTGTTTTTCCCTGCTTCACAAGCAGCGACTTACTCCGTCTTTCTTGCCTCTCTTTTCGCTGTTGCTGTCGGTCTGTCTTTCTTAGAGACTTCTGCTAACACCTACTCCTCCATGATTGGCCCAAAGAAAACAGCAACTCTGCGTCTGAATATTTCTCAGACTTTCACCCCTATAGGTTTCTTTGCTGGCGCCCTTATGGGTAAGTATCTCATCTTCACAGAAGGGGCTTCATTAGAGGACCAACTTAAAGGTTTAGATCCGGTAGCAGCCCAGCAACTCACCGAGCAGCTTCTGCAACGCACACTAGAACCTTATCGCTGGATTATCTGTGTCCTTATCGTACTGTTACTGCTTATCGCGATTACTCAGTACCCTTCCAGCAAACCGCTTGATGCTAGCAACCACGAAAAATCAGCTGGTTTAGGTGAAACCCTGCGCTATCTCTTCCAGAAGAAAGACTTCCTCGCAGGTATCTTTGCTCAGTTCATGTACGTCGGCCTGCAGACTGCCTTGTGGTCTTTCACCATCCGACTGGCGCTCACCCTTGACGATTCCCTCAACGAGCGTGCCGCTACCAACTACCTGCTTGCTGCCTATGTGGCCTTCTTTATCGGTAAGTTCATCGCGAACTTCCTCATCACCAAAATGAATGAAGACCTCGTCCTAATTATTTACTCCCTCATCGGTGTTGGAGCGCTAACCTATGTCGTTTTTGTTCCCAACATCACCGCAGTGTGGGCAGCGGTTTTGGCGTCCGGTTTGCTTGGCCCCGGATGGGCAACAATTTACGCACGCACCCTGGATACCATTGAAGATAAGCGCTTTACCGAAACTGGCGGAGCCATCATCGTTATGGCTATCATCGGCGGTGCCGTCATCCCCGTCGTCCAAGGGCTGATTTCAGACCTCACTGGATCAATGTCTATCAGCTTCTCAATCAACATTCTCTGCTTCTTGGTGATGGCTCTCTACTTTTGGGGCCTTTACCGTCAGTCAAAGAAGGCATAACAATGAGCACGATTATTCCTCTCCATCACAGCCTCTTCACCAGCGAGAAAACAACCGTTCTTCAGAACGATGAATTTACCGTCAGTGCGTTGACCTACCCCTCCGGAGTACAATCACTCACCCTGGCAAACTCCCGTGGTTTCGTTGAAGTGCTCCCCTTCATGGGGCAGATCATCTGGGACGCCGAATTCGACGGAACCAGCCTGCGCATGAAGAATATGTTCAACCAGCCTCAGCCTGCCTCAACCATTGTTGAGACCTACGGTTGCTTTGCCTTCCACTCAGGTTTACTCGCCTCTGGATGCCCCGCTCCCGAAGATACTCACCCCCTCCACGGTGAATTTCCCTGCGCACCGATGGATTCAGCAGAACTTATCATCGAAGATCATGGGGCACTCACGGTGCGGTCGCACCGCGAGTACGTCATGGGCTTTGGCCACCATTACCAGGCCTCGCCCTCCGTCACCGTCACCGCGGCGTCCGGCCTGCTGACCATTGGCCTGAAGGTCACGAACCTTTCAGCCTACGCACCCATGCCCCTGCAGTACATGTGCCACATGAACTACGCTTTCGTCCCCGGCGGTACGATGAGCGATAATCTCGCCGCAGACTCCTTTCAGCTGCGCCGCACCGTACCCGCTCACGTCACCCCCACACCTGCGTGGGAAAAGATCAATGACAGCATTCTTTCAGGGGAATATGATGCCAACTCCCTGGTGGGTGCAGAAGCGTTTGATCCTGAGATCGTGTACTTCGCTGACGCTCTTGACCAGCAGGTTAAGGACGCTCAGTTCACCCTCACGCACCCGGACGGCACCGCCTTTATCACCAGGTTCTCAACGGATCAGTTCCCCGTTGCGACACGGTGGATTTTGCATAACCCCGACCAGACGGTTGCAGCCTTCGTCTTGCCGGGAACGTCCCGACCTGAAGGCTACCTGGCAGCAGATGCTGCAGGAACCCTCATTCACCTTTCTCCCGGTGAAGAACGTACCTTTGAAGTAGAAACCGGTTTGCTCTCAGCAGCAGAAGCGCAGACCCAGGCGAAGGAGTAATACCCATGGATATCGCAGTCATCGGTTCAAACAATGTTGACCTGATTTCCTACATCACCCGTATGCCCCAAGAAGGCGAGACCATTGAAGCACCAGATTTTCAACTGGGGTGCGGTGGTAAGGGCGCTAACCAGGCTGTTGCGGCTTCTCGCTTAGGCTCCGAGGTGCTCATGGTGACCCGCGTGGGTAATGATCTCTTTGCGGATAACACCATCGCCAACTTCAAAGCCAACGGCATGAGCGATAAGTACATTCTGCGGACGGACGCCACCAGCGGGGTTGCACCGATTTTTGTTGATCAGCAGTCTCGTAACTCCATCATCATCGTCAAGGGTGCCAACGCTCTGTTGACCTCTGAGGATCTTCAGGCAGCTCGTGAGGATATTGCCCGATGCAAACTGATAGTGTTGCAGCTTGAAATCAACCTTGAGACCGTTTATGCGGCGGTTGATTTGGGGAAGGAGCTGGGCATTCCCGTCCTGCTTAACCCCGCTCCAGCTGCCCCTGAGCTTTCACTGGAACGGGTTCGCTCAGTAGAGTTCATCGTCCCTAACGAGACCGAACTGTCTCTGCTATCGGGGATGCCCGTTGATACGCTTGACGATATTTCTAATGCTGCTGGTGTACTGCTTGATTCTGGTATCAAGAACGTGATTGTTACCCTCGGTGCACGCGGAGTTCTGTGGGTTTCTGAAGAGGGTGAGAAGCTCATCGAAGGGAATGCCGTTGATGCCGTTGATACCACCGGCGCGGGGGACGCATTTATTGGGTGCTTCAGCCATTACTGGGTGAAGAATGGTGATATTGCAGAGTCCCTGCGTTTGGCAAACTACTATGCCGGTGACTCAGTGACCCGCCAGGGTACTCAGAAGTCATACGCGACCGGTGAGGACTTCCACCAGAGGTTCGCCCATATTTTCTAAGAAGTAGCGGTAAACGCCCCCATCTGCTCTGAGCCCGGTGTGCGGGTAGCGTCGGTGGGGGCGTTTTATCTTGGTCGTCGCTAGCCAGCCAGTACCGCTACCGCCTCATAGGGGCGGAGCACGATTTCGCTACCCCCCAGCGCAGGTTCATTCTTGTAATTACACAGAAGCACCGACCCTGCCGCAAACTCCGCGGGGAGCTGCACGGCGGCGTCCTCACCGTAGAAATTGCAGAGCACCAGCATGCGTTGACCCTCGTGATCGCGCACAAAACCGTAGACGCTCTCGTGCTCCCGGGCAAAAGGCTCGTAGGACCCTTCAGAAATCAGAGGCATCGCGTGGCGCAGGCGCACCAGCTCTCGGTAGAAGGGCAGAATGACACCCTCCGCCTCTTCTCGATCAACGTTAATCTTGGCCTGCGAGGTGGGCATCAGCCAGGGCCTCACCCGCGAGAACCCCGCGAACTCCGATGAATCCCACTGCATGGGGGTGCGCGAGTTATCACGGGACTTCTTGGTGACAATGCGGAAGGCCTCGGCCTCGCTCACACCCCGCTCCTGCAGAATGGCAAAGGCGTTGTGGGATTCAACGTCCACGTAGTCATCCATGGATGAATAGACCGGATCAACCATGCCGATCTCTTCGCCCTGGTAGATGTAGGGGGTGCCGCGGGTCAGATGTACGGCGGCAGCCAGCATGGTGGCGGATTCAGCATGGTAGCGCTCCACATCGCCAAAGCGGTTGATGGCGCGTGGCTGGTCGTGGTTATTCCAGAAGGATGCCTGCCAGCCGCCCCCTGCCTGGATGCCGACTGCCCAGTCGGTCAGCAGGCCCTTGAGCGCCATGAAGTCAAAGGGCACGTCAGACCACTTTTCGGCCCCGTCGTAGTCCACCTTGAGATGGTGGAAGGAGAAAACCATATCCAGCTCTTCATTAGCAGGGTTGGTGTAGCGCACGCTGCTCTCGATGGTGGTTGACGACATTTCGCCCACGGTCACGGTGCCCTCGGTATCACCAAAGGTGGCCCGGTTCAGCTCCTGCACCCAGGGGTGCACGCGCTCGGTGTCGGTGTAGATGAGCTTGTCGTTTTCGCCGGGGGCGGCGTCCCGCAGGTCCTCGGCCTTGCCAATCACGTTGAGCACATCGAACCGGAAGCCGCGAACGCCCTTGTCCTTCCAGAAGTTCACGACCTTAAAGAGCTCTTCGCGTACCCTGGGGTTGTGCCAGTTCAGATCTGCCTGGGTCACATCGTAGAGGTGCATGTAGTAGAGGTCGGTATCACCAAACTGTGACCAGGCCGGGCCGCCAAACTTAGATTCCCAGTTGGTCGGCAAGGAGCCGTCCTCCTGCACCGGGCGCAGGTAGAAGAAGTCCTGATACTCCTTCTCGCCGGCCAGGGCCCGCTGGAACCACTCGTGCTCGGTGGAGACATGGTTCAGCACCATATCGAACATGACCCCAATCCCCTCTTTGCCCAGGGCGGCGATGAGTTCTTCGGCGTCCGCCATGGTGCCCATCTCGGGGTCTACCTCGTAGTAGTTGGCGATGTCGTAGCCGTTATCGTTCTGCGGCGAGACAAAAAAGGGGTTGAACCAGACCATATCCACGCCCAGCGAAGCAATGTAGGGGACCTTCTCGATAATGCCTCGCAGGTCACCTATGCCGTTGCCGCTCGAATCGTAGAAGGACTTGGGGTAGACCTGGTAGATGACCTTATCGTGAAAGCGCATGGTGTGCTCCAAAGGGTAGGACGCCGGTGCCAGGGCGGGTGCGCCCGGTGGTTGGTGGGGGTCGGGGTAAAAGAAAAGAAGCGTACCCCGTCAAAGCGGGGTACGCTCCTTAACCTTACCTGTCTAACAGGTTCTTCAGTCTGTATTACAACAGTTTTGGAACTTTATTCAGAAACCGGAATTTCCTGGCGGCGGTGGGCGAAGTCTAGGTAGCGGAACTTATCGGTGCGGTGGCGGGAGATAGTGTACTGGAAGGCGGTGCCGTCCTCAAGCACGGTGATTGAGGTGGTTACCGCAACGTACTCGCCAGCGTGCAGGTTCAGGTACTTGGCATCGTTGGGGGTCGCCTGCTCGATGGTGATCTGCTTGGCAGACGACACGATATTCAGGCCCAGTTCACCCTCGAAGTAGTGGTAGAGGGAGTCCTCGGCAACCTCGCGGGAGATTTCGGGAACCACGCTCTTGATGATGTAGTCGTGGTCGATGATGGCGGGGGCGCCGTCCATGTGGCGCACGCGCATGATGTGGGTGACGGGAACCTGCTCAACTGAGCCGTTGGACAGGGCCTGGAAGGGCACATGGGGCAGCAGGGCGTCTTCGAGTTCAACCAGTTCGGTCTGGGTGTCGCGGCTGGCTGACTCAGCAAACTCCTTGTAGCTCACCAGTGAAGACACGGGAATGGAGTAGCGCTTGTGGTCGATGACCAGGGAGCCTTTACCCATGATGCGCTGGATGTAGCCGCGGTCGGTCAAAATAGCCAGAGCCTTGCGGGCGGTCTCACGCGAGACGTTGTACTTTTCGGTCAGCTTCTTTTCGCTGGGCAGCAGGTCGCCGACGCCGTACTTGCCTTCATCGATGTCACGAGCCAGGTCGTGGTAGATGCGTTCAAACTTTCCCATTTGGTTCCCCTATGTAATAGGTGCAAGAGCACATTGTGCGAGATAGAGTGAGAGCTTCACCCGGTGATTGTGTTTCCCTATAGTCTAGGACTCGCGTGGGGTGTTTGCGAGAGACACACATGTAAATGCGTGTCACACGTTGATCAGGTCGCTCACATGCAGGTTTTAAACCACCGGGGTGCCTTTTGACCTGAGAAAACTCTGGTTAGCGAGAGCACCTCTGACGAGAATGTGGCGCGAAACGCACTCTCCGGTTGTAAGAAGCGGCCCCCACCAGCGTCCGCCCGCTTCTCTTCGGCCCGCAGCAAGGGGACCGCATGACTTCGAAGGGACCGCATAGTACGCGGTCCCTTCGAAGTTATACGGTCCCCTTTAACGGTGGGGTGGCGTCCAGCCCTAGCCGAAGAGACGCTTACTGGCGATGCGGGCACCTGCCGTCAGCGATTCCAGCTTGGCCCAGGCAAGGTCGGGGTGCAGGCGTCCGCCCAGACCGCAGTCGGTTGACGCCACCACGTTCTCCTTGCCCACCACCTGCGCAAACTGCTCAATGCGCTGGGCAACCAGCTCAGGGTGCTCAATCAGGTTGGTCGAGTGCGAGACAACACCGGGAATCACGTACTTGCCCTCGGGCAGCTCTAGGTTCTCCCAGACCTTCCATTCGTGGGCGTGGCGCGCGTTAGCGGCCTCAAAGGTGTAACCGGCTGCGTCAACTGACAGCAGGGTGTCGGCCAGGTGCTTGAATTCCAGGTCGGTGCTGTGCGGCCCGTGCCAGGACCCCCAACACAGGTGGAAGCGGGTCTGCTCGGTCGGAATATCCTCAAGCGCATAGTTGAGAGCATCGACCGCCACCTGAATAAAATCAAGATAGTCGCTGACGCTGGGCTCGGGGTTAATCTGGTCCCAACCCTCAGCCACCGAAGGGTCGTCAATTTGCAGGGTGAACCCGGCATCGGTGATGGCCTTGTACTCTTCCTTCAGCACGTCGGCCCAGGCGTAGATGTGCTCCTTGTCGGTGGGGTAGTAGAGGTTACCCACGCGGGCAGCTGACCCGGGTGACAGGGCAGCAACAAAAGCACCGTGCACCCCCTTACCCTCGGTGGCGGCCGCCAGGTTGCGGACGTCCCGCCCCACCTCGTCCTGACCCTGGTAGGTCAGCGGGGCGACGGTAGCGGGGAAGCTGCGGTCGGGGTCGTTGCCCAGGTCGAGTTCCGCGGTGTAGAAGTCCTGAAAACGGGTCCAGTCGCGGCGGTCGGCAAAGCTGGTGTACTTGAGCTTGCCCGGCTCGGAGCGGTGTACCTCGTTGGCGGGGTTGCCCTCGGTCAGCAGCTTCAGGCCGCCGGTGCGGGCAAAGGAGTAGTGCCACCAGGCGCCGTAATCCACGGCCTGACTCATGGCATGCCCGTACTCACCGTCATTCACAATGTCGATGCCGATTTCTACCTGGCGATCAACGACCGCCTGGGTTTCTTCGGTCAGAATCTTCTGGAAGTCTGCCTCGTCGATGCTGCCGTCGCGGCGGGCAGCGTTAGCACGAATCAGGCGCTCACTGCGGGGCAGGGAGCCGACGTGGGTGGTCAAAATACGGTCGGTGTTGATGGGCATGATGTGCTCCTGGGTTAGTCCTACGGCTGTAGAGGACGCTGCACTTCGGTCAGCGGCCTTGACTCCAGCTAACACCTCCACCCGGCGAGCGCCCAAGCATTCCAGGCCCTAAGACGGCACATTTCAAAAATGAACTACAGTGACGGATGCGCGTCATACGCGCTTCATAAGCGCCTGCCTCACCGCAAGGGGACCGCAAAATTCAATAAGCTTTAAGGTCCCCTTTGAGAGGGTGCGGTGCGGAATCGTCCGCCCCTATCTTCACTATATGAGAACCCCGCTTTCCACCCTGTGGACTACCGCACCGACAGGCGTAGACTAGTACCCAAACCTCCAACCACAAACTTTCTTGGGAGCTAACGATGCCAGAACTGCGCTCGCGTACATCCACCCACGGCAGAAACATGGCAGGTGCCCGTGCACTGTGGCGCGCCACCGGCATGGGTGACGACGACTTCGGCAAGCCCATCATTGCTATCGCCAACTCCTTCACCCAGTTCGTGCCCGGTCACGTGCACCTGAAGAACATGGGCGAACTGGTCGCCGGTGCTATCCGCGAAGCAGGCGGCGTAGCCAAGGAATTCAACACCATCGCCGTGGACGACGGCATCGCCATGGGCCACGATGGTATGCTCTACTCCCTGCCCTCCCGCGATCTGATCGCCGACTCGGTCGAATACATGGTCAACGCTCATCGCGCCGACGCCCTGGTCTGTATCTCTAACTGCGACAAGATCACCCCCGGTATGCTCCTGGCAGCTATGCGCCTGAACATCCCCGTCATCTTTGTCTCCGGCGGGCCTATGGAGTCCGGTGAAGGCATTGAGGGGGTCGTTGAGCACCGCCTCGACCTGGTGGACGCCATGGTCATGGCCGTGGACGACAGCGTCAGTGACGACGCCCTAGCCCAGGTCGAAAAGAATGCCTGCCCCACCTGCGGCTCCTGCGCCGGTATGTTCACCGCTAACTCCATGAACTGCCTGAATGAGGCCATCGGCCTGGCCCTGCCCGGTAACGGTACCACCCTGGCTACCCAGGTCGCTCGCAAGCAGCTCTTCCTCGAAGCTGGCGCCAAGATTGTAGAGCTGGCCAAGCGTTACTACGAGCAGGACGACGAGTCCGTGCTGCCCCGCTCCATCGCCACCAAGGCAGCCTTCGAGAACGCCATGGCCCTGGACGTTGCCATGGGCGGCTCCACCAACACCGTGCTGCACATCCTGGCTATTGCCCACGAGGCAGGCGTCGACTTCACTCTGCGCGACATCGACGCCATCTCCCGCAAGGTGCCCTGCCTGGCCAAGGTCGCCCCCAACTCCACCAAGTACCACATCGAGCATGTGCACCGCGCCGGCGGTATTCCCGCCCTGCTCGGCGAGCTGGACCGCGCCGGTCTGCTGAACCGCGACGTCCACTCCGTGCACGCCAACTCCCTTCAGCAGTGGCTCTCTGACTGGGACATTCGCTCCGGTGCCGCCACCGACACCGCCAAGGAGCTCTTCCTGGCTGCCCCGGGCGGCGTCCGCACCACCCAGGCTTTCTCCACCGCCAACAAGTACGAGTCCCACGAGACGGACGCCGAGAACGGCTGCATCCGCGCCGTTGAACACGCCTACACCAAGGACGGCGGCCTGGCCGTTCTCTACGGCAACATCGCCGAGGACGGCGCTATCATCAAGAGCGCCGGTATCGACGAGGAGCTCTTCCACTTTGTCGGCAAGGCCTTCGTGGTGGAGTCCCAGGACGAGGCCGTCTTCGAGATCCTGTCGAAGAACGTGAAGGAGGGCGACATCGTCGTCATCCAGTACGAGGGCCCCAAGGGTGGCCCCGGCATGCAGGAAATGCTCTACCCCACCTCCTACCTCAAGGGTCTGGGCCTGGGTAAGAAGTGCGCCCTGATTACCGACGGACGCTTCTCGGGTGGCACCTCCGGTATCTCCATCGGCCACATTTCCCCCGAGGCTGCCGCCGGTGGCGCCGTGGGGCTGATTGAGCACGGGGACGAGATTGAGATCGATGTTCACAACCGTATTCTGCGTGTGAACGTCTCCGACGAGGTGCTGGCCGAGCGCCGCGCCAAGAAGGGCCCGGCCCCCTGGAAGCCCACCAAGCCCCGCGAACGCCAGGTCTCCAGTGCCCTGCGCGCCTACGCTTCCATGGTCACCAGCGCCGATAAGGGCGCCGTGCGCATCGTCCCCGAGTAAACCGCGGTTTTCACCCAAGATAAGGACGCCCCTCCCCGGCTTGTGCAAGCCGGGGAGGGGCGTCCTTGTGTTTATACCTGGGCCTTTGCCAAAGCAGCGTTAACTCTGCGGGTTTTGCTTACCGCTATGCAGAGAGACACGACCCATACCAGGGCATATATCAGCACGGCAACAATCGTAAACCCTATAAAAGCAGGGAGAGTTAACGGAAACCAGTGCAGATAAGCGCCAGCGAGTAGGGCACTGGTAAGCACGATGAGAGCATGCACCAGGGATGCGAAGGGCAACGGCCAGCTTTCCCTTTTATAGAGGCCCGCCGCACAATACTGAATAGCGCCAAGTCCGGAATAGATAAGGCGTTGTATGAGCACAGCGATATTCTGGTTATCGAATTGATTGAGGTAACCAGTAACTCCCGGGATATAGGAGTTGCCTGCGAAAGCTGAAAATAAAAGCTCCATCGTGCAACCAATTGCAAGCCCGATGAGAGCACCGATAGCAATTTTGCGAATCATTATTTCCATACGGAGCTTGACGTTCAATACGCCCTGAATCGTGTGCGCACAGACATTTTTATCTGAGGTATAGAACCGGAGAGTTTGATTTAGATCCAAGGGCACGGCATTACCCTTCGTGTAGGCAAGAAGGGGAACTAGGGATTTGCTCGCTAGATAGTTCTGTAATTCTTCTATTTCAGCAGTGAGCTGCGGAGCTGTGACATCTACACGGGTCTCTTGAAATTTTCGATCAAGAGTGAGTGTGAATTTCATGTGTTCCCTTTCCAGCAGAGGGCGAGTAGGGCTGACACTTTTAGTAGAACAGATACTCAGGAGCCCCAACAAGACTTTCACGACATACGGTAGTACCCGGCTGATAAGCGGTATGAGGTAAGGGGGGAGCCACGCGAGAACCGTGGACGTTCACCGAGAGAGTGAACGGGCAGCCGATGCGGCCCTAGCTGTTGGCAAAACGACGCTGAGTTGGTATAGCTTTAAAGAGTAAGCAAAACAACTATAGACACCCCTTAGGAGATGAATAATGTGGAAATTACGCCTGCACATATCAAGAAATGTGAGCTGACCTGGGAGCCGCCGGACTACACCAGCTCTTACCCGGCAGGGTTTACCGAGCAGGGCGTGGCAGTGATTGTGGTGGTCATGGACCAGGTGCGAGCCGCCGGTAACTGCCATGTGGGGCTGACGTCCTTCGCCTTTATCTCGCGTGAGAATGGTGAGCGTGAGGTGATTGAGAGTGAGCCTATCGCGGAGTCCCTGACTCACAGCCTCATGGACCCCTGCGACACCGTGCATACCGACATGCTAGGTCGCGCGATTTTGGCGATCATGGACGCTATCCCCGAGGAGTATAAGACCAACCTCATCACGGTGGCTGGCCATAAGCACTACCTGAAGCTGCTCCTCCGTAAGTTCACGGCCTTCCGTGATTTTTTGGAATACCGCTCCATTGATAAGGTGATGAACCCCTACGAGTCGCACTCTCTGGGCGAGATCCACGTGAAGCTGATTGGCACTCCTGCGGGTGAGCTCATGCCCCGCTTTATGGACGAGGCTTCGCGCCTGGCCCACGCTGAGCTTGAGAAGAACACCGCCCAGCTACCGGTGGAGAAGCTGGCGGAATACAGCGTCTTTACTGACTGTTCGTACAGGTCGACCAACAATAAGAGGTATTTAAAGGGTGGACGCATGGGCATCGGCGGGGTGAGCGAAGACGGCTTCTTCTTCCACGCCCACTACGATGCTACGAATATCATGACCGGGGAGCTCTCGGCCATGTTGGCTGCTTTTAATATCTTCTATCACGGTGGCCGCCAGCTGATTATTCACACCGATTCGCTGGGGGCGCTGACCTTTGTGCTGCGCCTGGCCCACAGCCGGTGGGTCTACAACACTTGGGCTACCGAGGGTGTGCAGAACCAGCAGGTTCTGGACGAGATGGAGCGGCTGACCGAGGCCATTCGGGAGCGCCGGGTGCTGGTTAAGCATATTCCTGGGCATACCGGGCACGGGTTGCAGGAGTCGTCGGATTCTGTGTCGAAGATGCACCGGCACTTCCCCGGGCAGATTGTGGATAAGGGGCATGTCTCCGAGTTCAATCAGCGCTGCGAGTCGATTATTACCGCCCTGTCTGGGTGCGAGAAGGCACTGCGCCTGCCCTGTGCCGACTGGATTCAGATTCGCCCGTCGGTGGTGCATGCCCGCAACCGCCTGTGGAAGTAGCGGGGGTACTGCACTAGGGCGCCCTACTTCCTCAAAGGGGACCTTAAAACCTAAAAGGGACCGCATAATACGCGGTCCCTTTTAGGTTTTAAGGTCCCCACAGGAGAGGGGGCGCAGAAGCGTGCGCGGACACCCGCCACTAGGCTACGTCGCGCTTTTCCTGGCGGGCGCGGCGCAGTAGCCAGATGAAGACAGCCACGAGAGCCAGGGCCACCAGGGCGTACACCACCTTGGAGTACTGGTCGATGACGCCCTCAACAGCGTGCCAGTTTTCGCCCAGGACCCAGCCGCAGTAGATGAGCAGGGCGTTCCAGATGGAAGAACCAAGCAGGGTGTAGAGGCCAAAGGCCAGCGGGTTCATGCGGTCAATACCGGCGGGAATTGAAATGAGGGAACGAACACCGGGGATGACGCGGCCAATCAGAATGGATGCCTTGCCATACTTGTCGAACCAGGCCAGGGCGTTGTCGACGTCCTCAACCTTGACCAGCCACATCCAGGCTGCGATCTTGCGCAGACGGTTGGCGCCGATGGCTGCACCCAGGTAGTAGAGGAAGTAGGCGCCGGTGAGTGAGCCGACGGTCGCCCAGATGAAGGCGGCCACTACGTTGATGGAGCCCTGCGAGGCGGTGAAGCCAGCGAGCGGCAGAATGACCTCGGAGGGGATGGGCGGGAAGACGTTCTCAAGGAAGACCGCCAGGCCAACACCGGGGGATCCGATGGCTTCCATGATGGAGATAACCCAGTCGATAATGTTCTGGAGCACAAGTGCCCTTTCTTCTGCGAGTGCGGGCAGCCGCCCGGTGACAAAACTTTCTCTATTCTCTCGTAGAACCCTGTGTTTTCCTATGAGCTAGCTTGTAGAGACGCTGGGGGTTTTGGTCACGTTATAGTAATGCTGCGTAACCTGTTCACACGGTGAAATAAGTTACCGTCGCCGCGCGGGCATGGGTGACTATGGAGGGTAGAGAACTTCGCCTACCATCAGGAGAGTCCATGGCTGAGCATACTTTTGGCTTCCGCACCCGCGCCCTGCACGCGGGCGGCACCCCCGACGCTGAGCACGGCGCTCGCGCGGTTCCGATTTACCAGTCCACCTCCTTTGTTTTTAAGGACGCGGACGACGCCGCCAACCTTTTTGCCCTGCAGAAGTACGGCAATATTTACTCCCGCCTGGGCAACCCGACCGTGGCGGCGTTGGAAGAGCGCATCGCCTCGCTGGAGGGCGGTATCGGTGCGGTGGCGACCGCCTCGGGTATGGCCGCTGAGTTCATTACCTTCGCGGCACTCTGCCAGGCCGGTGACCATATCGTTGCTTCGTCCAACCTCTACGGCGGCACCATCACCCAGCTGGATGTTTCCTTGCGCCGCTTCGGTATCGACACTACCTTTGTGGACGGCACCGACCCTGCCGATTTCGCCGCCGCAATCCGCCCCGAAACCAAGGCCGTCTACACCGAAATCGTGGCTAACCCCTCGGGCCAGGTTGCTGACCTTGAGGGTCTGGCCCGCGTGGCCCACGAGAACGACATTCCCCTGGTGGTGGATGCCACCCTCTCTACCCCCTACCTGATTCGCCCCATCGAGCATGGCGCTGACATCGTGATTCACTCGGTCACGAAGTTCCTGGGCGGGCACGGCACTACCCTGGGTGGCGTGGTTGCCGAGTCGGGCCGTTTCAACTGGGGCAACGGCAAGTTCCCTACCATGACCGAGCCGATTCCCTCGTACAACAACATCTCCTGGTGGGGTAACTTCGGCGAGTACGGCTTTTTGACCAAGCTGCGGTCGGAGCAGCTGCGCGACTTCGGCCCCTCCCTCTCAGCCCAGGCTGCTTTCAACCTGTTGCAGGGTGTTGAGACCCTGCCCCAGCGTATGGACGCCCACCTGGCTAACGCTAAGGAGGTCGTTGCCTGGCTGAACGAGGACGCCCGCGTCTCCTACGTTAACTACGCTGGCCTGCCGGAACACCCCCACTACGAGCGGGCACAGAAGCTGCTGCCGCTGGGTGTTGGGTCGGTCTTCTCCTTCGGCGTTGCCGGCACTGAGAAGGCGGGCGGACGCGACGTGGGCGCCGAGTTCATCAAGAACCTGCAGCTGGCATCGCACCTGGCTAACATTGGCGACGCCCGTACCCTGATTCTGCACCCCGCGTCGACCACCCACCAGCAGCTGACCGCTGAGCAGCTGGCAGCCGGTGGCGTGGGCGAAGACCTGATTCGTATTTCGGTGGGTCTGGAAGATGCCGTCGATATTATCTGGGACCTCGACCAGGCCCTGACCATCGCTTCTGGCCGCAACCACGCCGGTGAGGTCGTTGGTGTTGCTAGCGCTGATGAGCTTGTGGCCCGCCGCGAGGCTGCCGAAGCTGAGGCAGCTGCCCAGAAGCAGACGCTAGAGGCGGACGCCGCCGCACACGCTGCCGAGCGCGCAGCGCGTGAGGGGGCTGGGGCGTCCGCACCAACGTCCGCGCCTGCCAGCGAAATTCCCGCACCCAAGAAGGAGGCCTAAGCCGTGACTGAGATCCGTACCTGGGAAGGCCCCAGCGCGCCGGAGCGACTGAAGATTTTGCACGAGACCAAGTCCATTGCGATTGTGGGTATGTCTGACAAGATTTCGCGGTCTTCGTATTTTGTGGCGACGTATTTGCAGTCGTCGAGCCCCTACACCCTGTATTTTGTGAACCCGATTTTAGCGGCGAAGGGTAAAGAGGTGCTGGGGCAGAAAGTGTATGCGTCGCTGGCTGATCTGCCGGAGGCCCCTGATCTGGTGGAGATTTTCCGCCGCAACGAGGACCTGCCGGGTGTGGTGCAGGAGGCCATTGAGGTTGGCGCGAAGACGGTGTGGATGCAGCTGGGCTCCTGGAATGAGGAGGCTGCGCGCCTGGGTGAGGACGCCGGGCTGAACGTGGTGATGGACCGGTGCGTGAAGATTGAGCACGCCCGCTTCCACGGCGGCCTGCACCTGGCCGGGTTCGTGACGGGCGTGATTTCATCAAAGCGGCAGGTGCTGGCCTAGGGGCTTATTCATTAGGGGTTCCGCAGGCTCGCGCTCGCAGCCGACCCTCTCGCCTGGTTCGCTGGCTGGCTCGCAGGCTCACCAGATTCACACCGAGATTTATTTTCCTCGCGCGCTCGGAATCTCGGTGCTCATCACTAGCGATTCACGCCCCGCCTTGCGGCGGATTCCGTTCGCTCCTATGTGCTGACGCACCCGCTCACTTCATCCGAGCCAGCAGCTTCGCTGCGAGCCTGCTTCACCCCCTATGAACAAGCTTCTATGTACCATCTAAATCAGAAATGACCACCTACTAGGTGGTCATTTCTGCAGGAGTGGCGGGGCCTCAACCGTAATAAATGGTGCAGAAAAGTGGCTGAAATTGGACATATGCACAATTTCAGCAACCGATATGGTATGCATTACCCGCCTGTGTTTATATTGGGGGTAATACAATCATTACAAGGACTCCGGAGGCAGCTTTGGCCGAAGAATCAGTTAAATACCGTATTGGAATTGATGTGGGGGATCGCTCCGTTGGTCTAGCCGCTTTCGAATTTGATGACGCTGGCTTCCCGCTTCGCAAGCTAGCTATGGTGACCTACCGGCATGATGGCGGTCTTGACCCTACCCAGAACAAGAGCCCTAAGTCTCGTAAAGAAACTGCTGGCGTGGCTCGTCGTGTTCGGCGTATGCGTAGGCGACGCAAAGAGCGCTTGAAGAAGCTAGATACTATATTGCAGGTGTTGGGCTATCCTGTGCCTTCTGCAGAAGAACCCCAGACCTATGAGGCGTGGAAGTCTCGTGCCTTACTGACCACTGAAAAGATTGAGAATAGGGAAGAGCTGGCCAAACACCTTGTAAGAGCATTGAGGCATATTGCGCGCCATCGTGGCTGGCGTAATCCCTGGTGGCAGTTTGGTCAGCTCGACGCTGCTCCTGTTCCTTCTAAAACTATGCAGGAGAATTTGGAGCATGCTCGTCTGCTGTGGCCCGGCCAGGTAGATGATGACACGACAGTTGGTGAGCTTGGTGCGCTGGCTTCGGCTAAGGATGTTCTGCTCCGCCCCCGTACGAACAAGCGGGAAAACGGCCTTCACAAGCAGGCTGGAGTGAGGGCTGTCCTAGATAGCAAGGTGCGGCAGGAAGACTTGCTGGCTGAGGTCAAGAAAATGTGGAAGGTGCAGGAGCTCCCGCAAGAGCATTATTCTGAGCTTGCACATGCCCTCTTTGACCAGACTCGCCCCTATGTCCCTGCGGAAAATGTGGGTCGTGATCCTCTGCCAGGGCGGAACCATCTGCCGCGTGCACCTCGTGCATCGCTTGAGTTTACAGAGTTCAGAATCCGTCAGGCAGTTGCTAACCTGCGTGTTCGCGGTAAGGGCGGCAGCGTTGCACTAACGAGTGGTCAGCACATAGCTGCTGTTAATTACCTGATGAACTACGCAGAGTCAGAGCCTCCGACATGGGGAGATGTCGCGGATAAAATCGGGGTTGAGGCTACTCGTCTCATTGCTCCGGTGATTGATGACGTTCGACTGAACAAAGCGCCCTATAACCGCTCTACCTACGTGTTCACAAAGGCCCTGCCGAAGAGTTCTGAGGCAATGAAGTGGTGGAATACCGCTGATGTGTCTCTGCGCTCTCTGCTCATTATGTTCCTGAGCGACCCAACGGACGAGGCAACAGAAGCAGCTGATGCCTGCGGCCTGAGTGCAATTTTTGAGGGCTGGCCCGAAAAGGAACGTGAGAAGCTAGAGGGGCTTGATTTTGAGTCAGGTCGTGCAGCCTACAGCGTGCGCTCTCTCATTGACTTGAACGAGTACATGGAAGAGCACCAATCGGACCTCCATACTGCCCGTAAAGCGGTGTTTGGTGTTGATGATTCCTGGCAGCCTCCGCGTGAGAATTTACATGAGCCTACTGGGCAGCCTGCGGTTGACCGTGTGCTGACGATTGTTCGCCGTTTTGCGATGGCCTGTGAACGTAAGTGGGGTAGGCCAGACCGTATAGTTATCGAGCATGCCCGTACTGGCATGATGGGCCCAACCCAACGCTCTGAAGTGCTGCGCGAGATCCAGCGGAACCGCAATGAGAACGAGCGGATTAGAGGCGAGTTGCGTGCTGATAATATGAAAACTCCCACCCGTTTTGACGTCCGCCGCCACCGGATAGTGCAGAATCAGGGCTGCAAGTGCCTCTACTGTGGAGCAATGGTTACGACAGAGACAGCAGAGCTGGATCATATTGTCCCCCGCGCCGGTGGTGGTTCTTCCCGTGTTGACAACCTTGTTGCCGTTTGCCGCGGCTGTAATGCCGATAAGGGACGCACTCCTTTTGCAGTTTGGGCGTCTCAGACAAGCCGCTCAAATGTTTCTCTAGAGGGCGCTCTGGGCCGTTTATGGGAATTCGATAAGGTCGGGGTCTATAAAGGTGTCTCTGGTAGCAGACTAAAAAGACAGATCGAACGCCGTCTTCGTCAGTCAGAAGCAGATGAACCGATTGACGAACGTTCACTAGAATCAACAGCGTATTCTGCGGTTTCTATTCGGCACCGTCTTGAAGCCTACTTCAACACCAGCCAGGGTATAACCAGGGAGGACGACGGGTTTACACACGTAGACGTCTATAGTGGTTCACTGACCAGGGAGTCTCGTCGTGCAGGTGAAATTGATGAGCAGATTCTACTGCGTGGACAGCAAGATAAAAACCGCTTCGACGTTCGCCATCACGCTGTAGATGCTGCAGTGATGACTCTTCTGAACCCCTCTGTTGCTCGCACCTTGGCTCAGAGACAACTGCTCTATACCGAGTCGCGTTTGGGAAGTCGAGATACCGGTTGGAAGGAGTTTACTGGCCTTGAAGGTAAGTCTCGAGAACGTTTTGCTCTCTGGAAGAAACAGTGCATAGTTCTCGCTGATCTAATTGGTGAGGCTATTTCTGAAGATTCAATCCCCGTTATTAATCCCCTGCGCTTAACTCCCAAGAATGGGTCGGTACATAAGGACACCCTTGCGGCTCTCCACAGCAAGCTCTTGGGCGAGGCCTGGACAGCGGATGAAATTAACCGTGTTGTCGACCCTAACCTTTACCTTGAGCTGAACAAGCTACTGGGCAAGGGCAAGGAACTTGAAGAAGATACCCACCGCAGCCTTGAAGTAGATGGGCATCATCTGGGTGCTCAATCGGAAGTTAAGCTGTTCCCCGAGAAAGCTGCTTCAATTGTGGCTGGTACCGGTGCAGTAAAAATTGGTGATTCGCTACACCATGCTCGCTTATATGCCTGGCCCACAAAGAAAGGCTACGAGGTGGGTATGCTCCGTGTCTTTGGTGCTGAATTCCCCTGGCTTTTCAAGGAATACGGCACAACCGATGCTTTGACAGTTCCGATTCACCCTGGGTCTCAGTCGTATAGGGATATGAAGGATACTCTGCGGAAGAAAATCGAATCTGGTGACGCTAAGGAAATCGGCTGGATTACGCAAGGCGATGAGATTGAAATTCAGTTTGATTCTTACGCACATGAGCACGATGAGTTAGGTCGTTTTATTAACCTAATCCCAGAAACCCGTTGGCGTGTAGATGGCTTTTACGACAACGGACGGTTACGTCTACGTCCGATACTGCTTTCGTACGAGGAAATCCCTAGCGACTATTCTGTGGATGTTATTGGCACTGAAGCATCTCAGCTGATTCAGAAGGTACTTGAAAAAGGTGCCATCGTAACGGCTGGAAAGGTTCTTAGTGCTGAAGGTAGTAAAGTTCTGCGTCGAAATCACCTAGGTTCCCCCGTTTGGAAGAGCCGTGGGCAACAACCTAAGTCCTTAGATATTGAGCGACTAATTGCTGAGAAATTAGGGAGCTAAATTATGGACAGCAAGTGGCGCATTCTCGACTTGACTGGCTTTGAGGGTTTTCTCTCCTATGAGAGGGGGCGTATCAAGGTTGGCGAGCAGAGTGTGCCGCTTGCTGAGGTTGATTTCATCCTGGTGGGGCAGTCTTGCACGTGGGGATACGGTCTTGTTGCAGGTCTAGAGCGGTTTGATGTTGCCATGGCAGTGTGTGATTGGCGGAATCAGCCAATCTCGGTGCTCTATCACTGGTCTGAAAATACTAGAGTATTTGCTCGTCATGAGGCGCAGGCTCAACTAAGTTTGCCCAGACGGAAAAATGCCTGGATGCGCCTTATCAAGGCGAAAATTCAGGGGCAGGCCAATACGATTCGAGGTCATGCTCCAGAGGCAGCTTCTCGGCTAGATACTTTGGCGAAGAAAGTGCGTTCGGGTGACCCTTCTAATATTGAGGCGCAGGCAGCCCGTATTTACTGGGAGAGCTATCTTCCAGCTGCCAGGTTCTACCGTGATCCAAACGCCGATGATGTTGTAAACGGTTTACTGAACTATGGCTACACCATTCTCCGGGGCCGAGTCGTAACTCGAATTGTTGCTACCGGTCTATCGCCGACACTTTCACTCTTCCACCGCAATAGGAGTAACGTTTTTGCGCTCGCTGATGACTTAGTAGAGCCTTTTCGCCCGGTGGTTGATTGCATTGTTTTAGAGTTACTGGATGCGGGTGCTGCGGAGGTTGGGCGCCCTGAAAAAGCTAGGTTGGCCGCTGTGCTTGACGAAGTGAGCGATGGCGGGCAGATAACAGTTAGGACGTCGCTTGAGAGGCTGTGCCAGAACTTTGCGCTCTATGTAGAGGGCGAGCGGGAGAGCCTGCTTGTTCCTGTTTGGGGCATTAATCCGGTAGTAGTTGGGGCAGAGGATGGCTAAACCCGTGTGGCTGTTAGTGATGTTTGATTTACCGGTAAAAACGAAAGAACAAATGCGGCTTGCGAGCCAGTATCGGAATCTTCTAAAGGACCGGGGCTTTGACCGTATTCAGTTGAGTGTTTACTGCAAATATTATTTGAACGGTAATTCTACGGAGAAGGACTTGGGCATACTGAAGATGAACGTGCCTGCGGGTGGCCAAGTACGAGTTTTGAAGGTTTCGGATATGCAGTGGGCTTCGACCATCATGTTCTTGGGGCCGAAGAAGAAAAAGGTGGAGGCTCCGCCTGAGCAGCTGATGATTTTTTAGGAGTTAAAAACGTAGCCGCCATACCCTGGGGTATGGCGGCTGATAAATCGAACTTGTATTGCTACAAGTCTTGTTAGGAATTTTCACCTCTGAATCCTTAACTGTTACCTAGAGTAACAGAATTTTTGGCTGTCTACTAGAGATTTTCCCTAGTGGGGGTGTCTAGTGTTTTTGGTTTTTCTGCTGAAAAATCCAGAAATTTTCTGCTCTGACGTGGGTCTCTATACAGTTATTTAAGTCTAGCTGGGTTCAGAGGTGAAGGTTCCCAACCGGCACTTGGAGGGGCTAAGAGCATTCATAAGTCTAGCTGGGTTCAGAGGTGAAGGTTCCCAACTTTTACGCCTCCTACTACTACCGGGCAATAAGTCTAGCTGGGTTCAGAGGTGAAGGTTCCCAACAAGTCTTCACCGTATTCGACACCAACTGTAAGTCTAGCTGGGTTCAGAGGTGAAGGTTCCCAACAGGAGTGTGAGCATGGCAAAGATGCCTGTAAGTCTAGCTGGGTTCAGAGGTGAAGGTTCCCAACGGTAGACGATGTGTTTCATTTGTTGCCCTAAGTCTAGCTGGGTTCAGAGGTGAAGGTTCCCAACCTACAGCCTGGGATAACGTGGTGACCTTTAAGTCTAGCTGGGTTCAGAGGTGAAGGTTCCCAACTGGCAGATAGGTTTCCGGTAGGTGTGATGTAAGTCTAGCTGGGTTCAGAGGTGAAGTTTCCCAACATATACCAAGTTCACAGGTGTTGGTAAGTAAGTCTAGCTGGAGTTGAATCAATCTCCCGAATCCTTGAGGGTCTAGGGCAGTGTTTATTGGGAAGTTTGTGGCAACACAAGTGAAGTTAATCTATTATGGGTGTATATACCAAGTAAAAATATCTCAAATATTGCTATGATCAACTGAGAAACTCTCGTGCTGTTGAGAGGGACAGCAAAGGAGGATAGGCACATGGGCAAGAACAAAGGTGTCGACATGGCTCGTGAAGTTCGAAAGCTACTAGGAGCAATCTCGAAACTCATACGGGCTATTGCCGAGTTTCGGAACAACTAACTGCCTGAGGCGCATACGCCGGCCCACCTCCGTCCGCCCCGGCGTATACTAAACCCATGAAACTTATTGAGCCTCGCCCCGTGCCCCTCGGCGGGTTGCGGTCTATGACCGTGCGCCGCCTGCTGCCATCCCGCGACCGCCGCATGGTGGGCGCCTGGTGCTTCATCGACCACTACGGCCCCGACGACGTCGCCGTCACCGGCGGCATGCGTGTGGCTCCCCACCCTCACACCGGCCTGCAAACCGCCAGCTGGATCTTTACCGGCACCATCGAACACCGCGATTCCCTCGGCACCGTCGCCGACGTCCGCCCCGGCGAACTCAACCTCATGACCGCCGGCTACGGCATCAACCACTCCGAATACTCCACGCCAGACACCACCGTGTTGCATGGCATCCAACTCTGGATCGCCCTGCCCCACCAAGACATGAACACCGCCCCCGCCTTCGAAAACTTCGTGCCCGAGGCCCTCACCTTCGGCGGGCAGAGAGATGGGCAGGACGCGTCCGCCCCGGCTCCGGTGCAAGCCCGCGTCTTCCTGGGGGAGTTGGGCGTGACCGTCGACGGGCAGAGCCTCACTGGCTCGTCGCCCGTGACCACCTTCTCGCCCCTGCTGGGCGCTGAAATTATGGTGGGTGCTCCCGGATCTACCCCCGAGGCAGACAAGAACCCGGCAGATGACGCCCCGCGCCGCACCATCACCCTGACCCTCAACCCCGAGTACGAGCACGGTTTTGTGGTCGACACCGGCGCCCTCCTTATTAAGGGCCAGCAGGTATCCGCCGACGAAATGCTCTTTATCGAGCCCGGCACCACCGAACTCACCATCGAGGCAATCGGTGACACCCGCCTGATTCTGCTCGGTGGAGCCCCCTTCGGCGAGAAAATCGCTATCTGGTGGAACTTCATCGGCCGCTCCCACGAAGATATCGTCGAAGCCCGTGCCGCCTGGAATGCCCAGGCTGAGAGCTTCGAGGCCGTCACTGCTCCGGCGGGTGCGTCGGGCACCGAGATAGTCACCGGCGGGTCGCTTGCAGCGGGTCAGGACGCCGGCTCCGGCTATCCCCGCTTTGGCGGGGTGGTGCTGCTGCCCGGGGAATATGAAGAGAAGCCCCGCACATCGGTGGTTCCTGCTCCCGAGCTGCCCAATGCGCGTTTGAAGTTGCGCGGTGACTAAAAACCCTGATTCAGGGGTGCGGCCGGGTCATAGTTTCGTCATGAAACCGTGACCCGGCCGCTATCGTGTCGCACTTTATTTCGGTGGGTTCTGACAGCTCAGGTTACTCGCGGGTAACCCAAGGTGACCAGTATTAACAGGTGATTCTCGGGGTATTCTGGGTGTCTGTAGAGACGTGATATAGAGCAGAAAAATCAATTTTTTATAACGATTCGGTATACATCGTTACCAAATCGTTATAGGCTATTCAGAGTCCAATCAGCTTCCGAGGGAAGCAGGGGAGCCCACAAACCCCACGTACGGGCCACCCAGCAGTAGCAGCAACCCGGCTGCGAAATCTCAAGAAGAGACGAAAGGTACAACATTGCGTCGTTCACTCTCAGTAGGTGCGGTAGGCGTCATCCTGTCCGGCGCTGTTCTCGCAGCAGCAAACGCAGCCGTCAACGAAGCCCCGCAGACCACCCTAGACAACGGTGCAGCTGTTTCAGCCCCCCTGCTCAAGGCATTCGCCGTTGCAGGTGAGGGCAAGGTCGTAAGCTGGGGCGTTCCCGCTTACATCGTAGCTCCCGAAAAGCCCGTCGAGGCAACCCCCGTCATCGAAGAAGCTCCCGTTGAGGAAGCCCCCGTCGTTGAAGAGGCACCCGTAGAAGAAGCTCCGGTTGTTGAAGAAGCCCCCGTCGAAGCTCCTGCCGAAGAAGCTACCGTTGCTGTTCAGTCCGAGACCGTTGAGGTTGTAGAGGCAACTCCCGCTCCCGCACCTGTTGAAACCGTAGCTCCTGTAGCGACCCCGGCACCCGCAGCAACTACCGCCGCTCCCGCAGCAACCCCCACTCTTTCCACCGCCACCAACCAGGCTAAGCGCGACGCTGTTGTAGCAGCCGCCCTGGCCGCCGCAGCCGTCAACGCTCAGACCGACTGCACCATGCTGGCAACCAACTCCCTGCGCGCCGCAGGCATCAACTTCCACGGCTGGCCCATGGACTACATGTCATTGGGTACCGTAACCTCCAGCCCCCAGCCCGGCGACCTGGTTCTCTACCAGTCCAACGGTTTCGGCCAGCAGCACATCGCTGTTTACATTGGTAACGGCCAGGCTGTACACGGCGGCTGGAACGGCATGGGCACCTCCATCTTCTCGGTAAACCTGCCCACCGCGTCCGCACCGATCTTCGTATCACCCGCTGGCTACAACAGCTAAGCAGACCGCATTAGGCGTCTTTTCTTGAGAAAAGTCCCGCTCCCTCACCAGGGAGCGGGACTTTTTCAGTTCCTGGGGCTCTACGCTACAGAGTTCTAGCCCCGCATAGCCGCCCGGTAGAAGGAGGCCTTGAGCTCGCGCACGGCGGTCACCGACCAGATAGCGCTGGTAGAGCCAGCCCGGGCCTGCTGCAGGTAGGGCAGGTCGGCGGCGAGGGCCTGGTCAAACTGGGCTCGTAGGTCGTCGAGGGAGGCGATGGTCTGACCGCGGTGGGTGA
Organism: Rothia sp. SD9660Na; assembly: GCF_030064065.1. NCBI lineage: Bacteria > Bacillati > Actinomycetota > Actinomycetes > Micrococcales > Micrococcaceae > Rothia > Rothia sp. SD9660Na. The sequence goes on along the minus strand of NZ_CP125946.1, from coordinate 2,170,101 downwards.
AGGGGAAGACCCCGGACGCCCCTGCCCGCTCAAGCCCCTGGCGGTAGCGGGCCGCGCGGTCGGCGGCATAGTTGGCAATGCCGATCTGCCCCATAATGAAGCTATCCGAGAGCGCCCCACCTGCGGCGGCCTTGTACTGGTTGGAGATGTAGGGGACCATGCCCTCGTCGTAGCCCTTGTAGGCCAGCAGGTCGAAGGCCTGACGGCGGACGGTAATATCGCCGGGTGCCCCGGTAGAGGGGGTGTAGGCGCCGTAGGCGGGGTCGAAGAGGGGGATGGTGTAGTAGCTGTTGGCCGGTGCGGTGCCGATGGTGCTGATGCCGCGCCACTGGTAGCGGGATACCACCAGGCCCTGGGCGGTGAAGTCTTCCACCGTTGAGAGGGAGGCAGCTTCGTCCACGGTGATGGTGCTAAAGGTGTCGTCGGTGTGGCCGGTGGTGCCGCGCGGGGTCTGGCTCAGGCGGTTGAGTAGGACGGCGCGCTCTTCGGCCGGGCGGCGCAGGATAGCTTCTGCTTCGAGGGCATCGAGCAGGTAGAGGGTGTCGAGCTGCTGGCGCATGTAGGCAGAGAGGTCCTGCTTGGTGGCGAACTGCTCGGGACTGCCGTTGTGCAGGCGGTCGGCGACCGACGTCCAGTCGAAGTACTGGTTGAAGCCAACGATAGCTGAGGTGGGGCTGTCGGGGCCTTCGAAGATACCGCGGGCGATTGTTTCGGGGCCAAAGCCGTCGCGCAGGCCACCGCTGTTGGTGAGCAGGGTGTCGTCGATCAGGTGGGTCATCTCGTGGCCGTAGGTGGTCACACCGTTGGCAGAGATAGCCTTGCCTATGAAGTAGCGCATGCCGGTGCCCTCGGCCTGGGCGCTTGCCTGAGTGTAGGGTGCCCAGAGGTTGAGGGGCGCGAAGAAGTCGCTAATGGCCCCGGGACTGGTCTTGGGCAGCCAGGAGGCTGAGATGTTCTGGGGCTTGTAGCCCTGGAAGGTGTCAATCGCCAGGCGGTTGCCGGTGAGCTCGCCGGCGTGGGCGGGAGCCAGGCGGGTCCAGAGTTCCACAAAGGCGTTCTGCTCGGTTGCCCGGCGGTTGAGTTCGTCGATGAAGGCGGTCTTCTCAGCGGTGCTACTACCGGCGGTGGCGGGGTCTACATAGGTGTAGGTGTGACCGAAGGTAATAGAGGCCGGGGTGGTTGCAACATAGACCCCGTCGCTCTCCTGGGAGAGCAGGGGCAGAATAAAGCGCTGGGTGGCAGGGTTTGCCGCCAGCTCGCTGTAGAGCGGGGCGGCGGCGTCCGCAATGATGGCCCCGCTCTGCTCGCGCATCCAGGCGTCCAGGTCGCTGGTGCCCACCCGGTCGGCAATGAAGCTGGTGAGCTCCGGCAGGCGCACCACGGTGCGGTGGGCGGTGGGGGAGTTGTTGAAGGCCAGTACACTAGCCCGCCGGGAGCCGATATTGAGAATGTAGTCAATCGGGTCAACCCCGGTGATGCCGAACTGCTCAGGGTTGGCAATGAGGGCCTCGGCCACGTTCACGCCGCCCAGTTCGAAGGAGTAGAGCGACCGCAGGTAGGCTAGGCCCAGCAGGAACTGCTCCTTGCGCCCGCTGACCTTATTAGTAATCAGGGCTTCGCGCTCTTGGGGCGAAAGATGGGTGTAGAGGGGGTTTGCGGCAATCGCGGTGAGGGTGTTTTGGGCCAGGAGCTTTGAGACGTTGAACTGCTTCTCAAGGCCGGTAGCTTTGAGCACCTCGGGGCGTAGCTCGGCGCGGGCCTCTGCCTCGGTCACGGAGTTGAAAGGACGCCCGGTGCGGCGGGAAATCTCCAGCCGCTTGTTGGTGATGTCGGTAAAGCGAATAGTGGGTGAGAGTGAGTCGTAGACGGTCTGTGACTCGGTGAAGGAGATACTGCCCAGTTCTGCTGCCAGGGTGGCAAAAAGGTCGGTGGACGGCGTTGAGACGGCGTAGACGGGCACCACCGAGCTGGCAATGATGGTGGGGGCAGACCAGGCTGCACCGTGAATGAGGGTACGGCGATGGATGGGGGAGGAGGGCATAGAGAACTCTTTATGTGGTGTAGGGGGATGTGCGCGAGGTGAAAACGGCCCTGAGCGACAGCGGACGATCGGGCACAGGGTTCGCACCTCTTCTTTTTCTTTAAGAATACCGGTTGGCGGTGGCTAGGAGCAGGGGAGGTGTGCCGATGAGGCCCGTGGACAGGCGCGGATGTGCCCTTGGCTATATCTCTTATGTTTGCTCAAGAGTAACGTCATAAATACGTAACATTAATTCGCTGCCTTGCAGACTGCCGGTATAGGCTCTACGGACGCGCTTTTTCTTGATGTCGAAAGGAATCACCGTGGCAGGCTTTACCACTCGCGCCATTCACTCCGTGCACTCTAACGAAAAGCATGCCGTCGTACCCCCGATTTACACCGCCTCCACCTTCGGCCAGCCCACCGACGGCACAGAAGGCCCCTTCGAATACCAGCGCGGCGGTAACCCCACCCGCTCCAAGGCAGAAACCACTCTTGCCGCCCTTGAGGGTGCCGAGCACGCTTTCCTCTACGCCTCCGGCATGAGCGCCACCGCCGCAGCTATGGGAATTCTGGAACACGGCCAGACCCTGATCATGGGTATGCCTGTCTACGGCGGCAACTACCGCTTCGCTACCATCGAGCTCCCCAAGCGCGGCGTCACCCACGAACTGGTCTACGACCTCTCCACCCTCTCCGACGCCCACTTCGAGGGCAAGAACGTTGGCATGGTCTTTATTGAGACGCCCTCCAACCCCACCCTGCGCGTCACCGACATCAAGAAGGTCGCCGAGCTGACCCACCGCCACGGTGCTCTACTGGTCGTCGATAACACCGTCATGACCCCCTACCTGCAGAAGCCCCTCGACCTGGGTGCAGATATCGTGGTGCAGTCAGCCACCAAGTACCTGGCCGGCCACGGTGACCTGCTCGCGGGCGTCGCCACCACCAACGACGCAGAGTTGGCCGACAAGCTCTTCAAGGCCCAGCTGATCTCCGGCGGCGTGCTCTCACCCATCGACTCCTACCGTCTGCTGCAGAACGTCAAGACCCTAGCCCTGCGCATGGAGCGCCAGCAGGCCAACGCCGACGTCCTCATCGAGGCCGTCGCCGCCCACCCCGCCGTTGATACAGTTTACTTCCCCGGCTCCTACAGCGCCGAAGAAGCCAAGATCCAGACCGAACAGGCCACCGGTAGGGGCGCCCTCTTCTCCTTTATCATCAAAGAAGGCCACGACATCAAGGCCTTCCTCGACTCCCTCAAGGTCTTCACTTTCGCCGTCTCTCTCGGCGGTATCGAGTCTCTGGTCTGCCTGCCCACCACCATGACCCAGGGCGCCTACTCCCAAGAAGACCGCGACGACGCCGGCCTCACCACCCGCCTGGTGCGCGTAGCTGTCGGTATTGAAGATATTGATGACCTGCTGGAGGATATGACCTCTGCCCTGGATGCTGCCTAGGGCGGGGTAAAGATATGAAGGGTGGGCTTCTAGGATAGAAGCCCACCCTTCTGTGTAAGGGGTCAGCTTAGCGGTTTAGCGGCGAACCCTCGGGGTATCATCTTGATTGAGGTTTTCTCAGCTAGACCGTCGACTTGAACGCGGTCAAGTTCTTGCCCATTTGAGCGGTCGTAACGAATCATCTGGATTTCTTCGTCTTGGTTGTAAGAGAAGACGACGATATCGTCTTCCCTGAAAACAACCTGTGAGTTGGACAGTCCTTGTTTAGTTGCGGAGATGTCGAAGAGTTCTTTGGTGACGCCGGTGGCAACATCAGTCTCATAGATGGTATTCCCCAGGTACCAGGACAGTTTGCCATCTTTGATAGCTTCATTATCTATAGCTTGAGCATGTGCTACTCCAGTGCCGTCTTCATGGGTAAGAGGTAGGGGGTCCCCTTCTTCATCCGTCACAGGGACCGCTAAGAACTCTCTTGTTTCAAGGTCGAAGGTGAGCACATCGCCGTACTGGTAGCTACCGTATTCATTCTCTTCAGGCAGTGTACCCAGGGTAAATACTTTTCCGTCCCGGCAGTGCAAGTCGTTTGCAGGGGTATGGTAGTTAGGAAAATTAAGAACTAGTTTTTCTTTTTCTTCCTTCTCATCAATTGTGACAAGAATTTTTTCTTCAACTCCGTCATTTTTATAATGTCCAGTGGTCGGAGAAATCCCTACGATTGTTCCATCTGGGCAAATTCCTGAATCATAGTATGAACCCTCGGTTGGAAAGGAGATGACATCATCTCCCTTTCGCTGAATAATCTGAGTTGTATACCCCTGATTTTCCTGGGAACCAAAGCTGTAGAGACCTACGGTAGAGCCGTCGGGATGAAGATTGTAGCCGTACATCAAGTCAGATTTTTCAAGAGACCATTTTTCGAGTTTTTCATCGGTCAGCAGATAGTCTGCGGATTTATCAGCAAAGTGGATTCCTTCTTCTGTCCAGAAAACGCCACCGTTATCTAGCCCGTCCATCCTTATGCTTTCATAGGATCCATCAGCTTTAATGAGAGCAAGATAGCTGCGGTTAACGGGGGTCGAACCAACCACTTGGGGGCTGAGGTAGAGCGCGTATTCAACGTCCTCTAAATTATTCCCGGCAAGCTTTGCTTCAGGCCATCCGTCTAAAGTTGGGGGAGGGGTGCAGGCAGTAAGGAGGAAGGTAGCTGTGAGTGCGATAGGGCCTCTTTTTTTCATGGTAATCTCCTTACTTAGCACTTAGCGAGGGCTGAGAAGCTACCCAATTTATTGACAGCAAAGTTTGAGTTATAGGGGCGACCTAGTAAGTTCTCATTCGCCCAATCTGCGACAGAATTCTTGGTAGCCTGGTCAATTTTCACATTGAGCAAAACTGAGCCAGATGGTGCTGATACGCTATTTCGGTTGATTTTATGGCTCTGAGTATGTTCCCCCTTTTTTGCCGGGGGCTTCAATGATTTCTTCGGCTGAGAAGTACAGGCCGGTATGACCGTGGTCAAAACCGAGGGTACTTCCTGTGCAACAGCGTGCACGGTGGTGTTGTTAGCTTCTGCATAGGCAGAAAGGTCAGCCTGCATCTGTGTATAGGAGGTGCCGGGGTTCAGCTCTACAAGCTCGGCGATGGGATCGTCGCTGCTCGCTGAAGCGGTGGTAATCCCTGCGAAGGCCAGAGCGAGGGTTGCGGCAGTGGTGGTCGTCGTCTTGCCAAAGATAAACATATGAAACACCTCTCTTATAAGTATGCTTTGGTTTAGCCGGTGGTTCTAAATTTAGTAGTCCACTTCCTTTGGGACAAGGGCATTTGCTTGTTAAATGAGGCCACTTTGCTTTAGTGCAGTCCTGCTCAAAAGTGTTTTTCCCCTTATTTCTACTAGTGGGAGTGGATGCCTAAGCGGCGTTTCATTCCATCTCCAACCTCCCCTGAAAAATTTTCGTAATACTCGCGTAACAATAATTCTTTGTGGGGGCTTCACCTGTTATAAGCTCGCGTAGTTACCCAAAGTGTCACCACCGAAAGACAGGTACCATGACAGCAATCAATCGTCGTTCCGCTCTCGCCCTCACCGGCGCGTCCGCCCTCGCCCTGGCCCTGGCCGCCTGCGGCTCCTCATCCTCCACCACCTCCGGCTCATCCGCAGCTGCCGACAAGCTGCAGGCCATCAAGGACGCCGGCAAAATCCGCATCGGCTTCGAGGGCACCTTCGCCCCCTGGAACTACCACAACGAAGCTGGCGAACTTGTCGGTATGGAAAAGGAAATCGGCGACCTCATCGCCGCCGATCTGGGCGTCACCGCCGAATACACCGAAACCCCCTGGGATTCCCTGATCGCCGGTGTCGATGCTGACCGCTACGACATCGTCATCAACAACGTCTCACCCACCGAAGAGCGCAAGCAGAAGTACGACTTCTCCAACCCCTACGTCGCCTCAGAGGGCAAGGTCGCCGTCCTGCAAAACTCAGAACTGCAGACCATCGAAGACCTTGCAGGCGCCACCGCAGCCTCATCAGAGACCTCTAACTTCCGCACCCTGCTCGAAGAAGCAGGCGCCCAGATGACCATCGTTACCGGCTTCGACGAAGCCATCGAACAGGTACTCACCGGCCGCGTGGACGCCTGCGGTAACGACGCCGTCACCTTCGCCTACTACCAGGAGCAGCACCCCGACGCCCCCATCCGCCTGCTCGACGGTGTGCTCGGCGACGCCTCCGAATCAGCAATCCTGATGCCCAAGGGCGCCACCACCCTGCAGACCGCCATCAACGACTCCATCGCCAAGCACCTGGAGAACGGCGACTTCAAGGCCATCTACGAAAAGTACGTTGGCATCGACCTGAGCCCCAAGGCCTAACCCGGCCCCGGCAAGCCGAACCCCGGCGTCCGAACCGAAAGTAACCCGTAGAACACTATGGACCGCTACCTAGAACTCTGGGCACAATCCCTGCCCTCCCTGCTGCTGGCCACCGTGCAGGTGACCATCCCGCTGACCCTCATCTCCTTCGTCCTCGCGCTGGTGCTGGGTCTGCTGGCCACCGCCGCCCGCAACCTCAGCCGCTACAACCCGCTCAACTGGCTAGCCACAGCCTTCGTGTGGTTCTTCCGCGGCACCCCGCTTCTAGTGCAGCTCTTCCTGGTGTTCTACGGGCTACCCCGCGTCGGCATCACCCTCGACACCTGGCCCGCCGCCATCATCGCGCTGAGCCTCAACACCGGCGCCTACGTGGCCGAAACCTTCCGCTCAGCCTACGCCTCAATACCGCGCGGCCAGTTCGAGGCCGCCCGCACCCTCAACTTCACCAAGATGCAGACCCTGCGCCACGTCGTCATCCCGCAGGCTACCCGCATCGCCCTACCCCCGCTGGGTAACGACCTGATTGACCTGGTCAAGGGCACCTCCCTGGTATCGGTCATCTCTATGGTTGACCTTTTCCAGTCCGGCAAGCAGGTCGCCGCCCGCACCTTCGAGCCGCTGGCCATGTACCTTGAAGTAGCCGCCATCTACCTGGTCATCTTCACCCTTCTCTCCATCGCCCAGCGCGCCCTAGAGAAGCGCACCAGCCGTTACATAAGGACAGTCAATGCTTAGCCTGAAGAACCTCACCAAAAGCTTCGGCGAGAACACCATTCTGCGCGACATCTCCCTCGACCTCGACAACGGCGAAACCACGGTTATTCTCGGGCCCTCCGGTTCGGGTAAATCCACCCTGCTGCGCTGCCTGAACCTGCTCGAAACCCCCGAGTCCGGCGTCCTGACCATTGAGGGTGACTTGGTGGACTTCACCGCCGGGCTGACCGACGAGCAGGTACGAACCATCCGCAAGCACTCGGCCATGGTCTTCCAGAACTTCAACCTCTTCCCCCACTACACCGCCGAGCAGAACGTGGCCCTGGCCCCGGTGCTCAACGGCAAGATGGGTAAGGACGCCGCAGCCCAGCTCGCACGCGAACTCCTGGAGAAGGTGGGTTTGGGGCATAAGGCAGATGCCTACCCCGATAACCTCTCGGGCGGCCAGCAGCAGCGCGTCGCCATCGCCCGCGCCCTGGCTGTTGCCCCCGATTACTTACTCTTTGACGAGCCCACCTCTGCCCTTGACCCCGAGCTTGAAGCCGAGGTTATTCGAGTGCTCATCGACCTGGCCCGCGAAAAGCGCTCCCTGGTGGTTGTTACCCACAATATGGCCTTCGCCCGCCGGGTTGCCGACCGTATCGTCTTCCTCGACGGCGGCAGCGTTCTCTACAACGGCGCCCCCGAAGCCTTCTTCGACTCCGACAACGAACGCATCCAGCGCTTCCTGCAGATCTTCGAGATGACGGACTACCGCATCTAAGGAGCCGGGGCGCTAGAGGCGGCCCGCGCCGCGGAGCCGTCCGGCGCGCCGCAGAGCCGACTTCACCCCGTCCCTTCTCTCTTCGCCCCGAGATAATCACTAGGGTGAAGAGAAAAAGGGCGGGGTAATTTTTTAATACCAGAGGAGCTTAGAAGACTATCGGTAAATTGTTGAACGGTGACCAACATCGAGAGCAATAACTTGCATCTGCTGATCTTCAAATTTTACGAGTACTCGAAAATTTCCTACACGATAACGCCACAGGCCAACCTTGTCAGCTGTCAGCGCTTTTCCCCGGTCCCTCGGATTATCTAACTGAACTACCTGGTCAAGGTAAGTCTTAATTCTACGAATATCCGGCTTATCGAGCTTTCTAATCGATCGTTCAAACTCTTTTGCCAGTACTAATTGCCAGGCCACATTCAGACCCCGAGCTCATCCCACAATTCCTGGGCGGGGCGGGTCTCACGGCCGTCTGCCTCGAAGCGCACCAACGCCTGCTGTGCCCATACCTGTTCTTCCTGCTGTTCAAGATAATCAAGTACAGCAGAACGTACTAGCTCTTCGGTGCTCGTACCAAGAGCGGAGGAAAGACTCTGTAGCTGTGCCTCTTCAGTAGCTGTAAACTCAACATGCACGGTCATAGGTTTTCTCCTTACTGTGCTTTCCAGTATGGCAAACGGCTGTACTTTCAACAATAGGATATTGTTCTGGGCTTGCTTTCTGTGATGAAGAAGCTGGGAGTATTTTCAGGGATAAGCGCACGGTAAAGTTTTGCCCATGAACACCGCTTTTACTTTTTCAGTAGGTCTGGTACCTAGCCAGCAGGAACTGGTAGATCTCTATACCTCTGTTGGGTGGAGTGCTTACACCGACCACCCTGAAAACCTGGTGCCCATGTGCACCGGTAGTCTTTACCTGGCGGTGGCTCGTGAGGACGCTACGGGTCGACTTGCCGGGCTGGTACGGGCCGTCGGCGATGGGGTCAGCACTAGCTATATTCAAGACCTACTCATTAACCCGGACTCTCAGAAGTACGCCCTAGGCCCGCCCCTTACAATGGGCTCGGGCTGTTTCTTCGTCGATAACCCGCATTTCCTGGGTCAGCGGGGCGCCGGACACCCACCGGTCGCGTGAAGCCGGGCGGCGGCGTCCTAACCGCAAGCGAGGTCGGGGCACCTTGAGCTGAACCGGCTTCGGCAGCTGCCAGCGGCGCCACCGCGCCAAAATGCCCACGACCAGGCAGGTCACAATAGAAAGAGCCATGCCCAGCACCTGCCGGTCCCACAGCACCACGCACAAGGGCAACCTCACAAGCCCCCACAAAAGCCACCGTGGCATAGAGCGGGCTCCCGCCCAAAATTGCCGGAATACGGTTGACCATAATGCCGCGCAGAGCCCCACCGCCCAACAGACCGTTGGTGACAATAGTGGCAACATCAATCACGCGGAACCAGGTCTCTGGCTCAAAATTAAAAGGGGGTATTTACTCGGTCCACTCGCCGCCGGACACCAGGGGGTAGCGCTCGCGCAGCTGCGCCTGCTTGCTCACCGGTGGAATGTAGACCCAGGCGGTGACCTGCTCACCGGCGTCCGTTACCACCTCGGCCAGCACCCGGTTGTAGAGGTTGTCATCGTGCACAGGACGCGCGGGGTCGGTTCCCTCAAGCTCATCGAGGGACGCGGCAACGGCCTCCCAGTCGGCGGGGTCTACGAAAACCAGGGTGCCGCGCACTACCGGGGCGTCTTGCCCGGCGGCGTCGCTGCCGACCGGTGCGGACGCCGGGAGCAGGTAGGGGTAGGAGCCGTTCGTGACCAGCTCGTAGCCGGTAATAGTCGCGTCAGTGCGGTTAGAATCAGCCCCGCGGAACCAGCGATTATTACTCATGCCGGGGCGCAGGGTGCCGTAAACAAAAACGGGGTGGTGGGCTATCATGCCTCTATCGTACCCATGAGGTGCACTCAGAAAGTTAGGTGGCGCAGGCTCACAGCGAGCGCGAGCCTGCTTCACCTATTCGCTTACTTGAGCACCGTCGGCACGAACCGGCAGTAACCGTCGGTAATTGCCCCGTCTGATTCGCGCACGCCGAAGCCTACGGAGCGTCCGCCCACCACCCAGGCCCCGATGATGGGGTAGTTGGGTTCGCCGGCGTCCCCGGTGAAGTTGGGCGGCTGAACGTACTGCTGGTAGATGTACTCGTGGTCGGCGGCGGTTTCGGTCATGTAGCCGTCGGTGTGGGCAACCTGTACCCCGTGGGTTGGGGCGTTCACCACGATACCGTCGCCCTCTCGCCCAAAGATGGGTTTCTTGACCCAGTTGGTGAAGCCATGGTCGGGTGATAAGGACGCCGGCAGCAGCAGCGGGTGCCCTGGAAAGAGCTCCCAGAGGGCCACCATCAGTACCTTGTTGGAGAGGAACATCTTCCAGGCCGGTTCAAACCAGTTCTCCATGGCAGCGTAGCCGCCGTTGAAGAGGACCTGCCCGTAGGCGTCCTCAACCATGTCTTCCCAGGGGTAGAGCTTGAAGAGGTTGTGCACCTGCCGGTCGTGGTGATCGAGCCAGATGCGGCGGTCGGCGTCCCAGTAGAGGTCGTCGATGCGCATGATGTGGGTTTCCCAGCCTGCCATGTGCGCGGCGTGGGCTACGACCTTGAGGTTTTCAAGGTCCTCGCCGAGCTCGTCGATGTCTTCGTTCACGCAGGCCAGGTGCAGAACCGGGTGCTTGATGCGCTGGCGGATCTGGGCCCAGCGGGCAACGAAGGCGTTACCGAGGTCGTTCCACTCTTTGAAGCCGCGCAAATCCAGGCGCTGGTCGTTGAACCAGGTGGATTGGCTGACCGCCGCCTCCACCAGGCCGGTGGGGGTATCGGCGTTGTATTCCAGGATTTTGAGCGCGTGAGTCTCGGGGTTGTAGACAAAATCAAAGCGGCCGTAGAAGTCGTATTCGTGCCAGCGCCAGGAATCAATTGCCAGCTTCAGCGCAGCGTCACTCAGCCCCAGCTTGTACTTGAGGGGGCCGGCAATGATGTGGTCGATGGCCGCAACGCACATGCGGTGGGCTTCTTCGACCTGCTCCTGCAGCCAGAGGGCCTCGGCCACGGTGAACTCGTAGGCAGCAAACTCGTTCCAGTAGTGGTCGGTGTCGTCAGGGCCTTCGAGCGAATAGACCAGCCCCTCAGTGGCAATGGTCTGCTCCCAGTTATGGCGCCCCAGGGGGAAGGACAGTCGTCTCATCGGCCTTAGCCTCCCTTGATTCCGCCGCCGGTCTTCGACCCGCCGCCAAAGCCGCCACGACTCTTCTTGGTGGTGGTGTCTTTGTTAGCGTCCCGATTAAAACCGCCGTAGGAGTCCCCACTCTGGCTCGACTTCACCTGCGAGTTCTCCACAGTGTACGAGCTCTTAGACTCCCGGAAAGACTCCGCAAACCCGCCACCTTGCGAGGGCAGGTTACGGAAGATCGTGCCGTCAGACGGGCGGCTCTCCGAACCGCCTGCCACCTTCTCACCAACCTTGGGCAGGGTCGATGACGAAGAATAGGGTACCCAGTACGACCGTCCGGTCCCGCCTCCGCCGCCACTGCTGCTGGAACCTGCGCCGCTGCCGTCCTCACACTCGGAGTTCTCCAGGCGCTGCCCTGTGCCGGGGTCGTAGCAAATCTCGGCGTACTCCTTGGAGCTGCCACTGATTTGGGAACTGGTGGAGGAACGTCCGCCCTGCTTCTGCGACGACGAGGACGAACCACCCACCAGGGGCGCCACACGGGCAGGGGTAGCGTGGTTGGTGGCGCCAATACCGATAATGGCTGCCCCGCCCGCAAGCAGGGCAAGCACGGTCTTGGTCGTGCGTGAGAACCTGGGCATAGAATCTCCCGATGGTAGGTGAGTGCGTTCCCTCCCATTTTATGTCGGGTAGGCGCTCACCTGCGCAGGGGGGCGGGGCGGGCAGGCGGACGCGGACGCGCGAGGCATCTCAGGTGCCTTTAGCGGGTTGCCAGCACCTGGGCGATAGCTTCGAGAGCTTCCTCGTTCTGCAGGGATGAGGTATCGCCCAGGGCCCGGCCCTGGTAGAGCTCCCCGAGTAGGCGGCGGGTGATCTTGCCGGAGCGGGTCTTAGGAATATCAGCTACCGCGATGACGTCCTTGGGCTTTGCAATCGGCCCAATCTCGTGGCGGATATACTCGGTCAGCGCTTTCTTGAGCTCTTCGGCGCTTAGGGCGCGGCCGGCCTCAGAGAGGGTCACATAGGCAACCGCCTGGTGGCCGGTCAGCTCGTCCTCCACCGGGCAGACCCCGGCCTCTACCACAGCCTCATGGGTGACCAGGGCAGACTCAATCTCAATGGTCGACAGGCGGTGGCCCGAAATGTTAATAACATCGTCTATGCGGCCCAGAATGTAGACATCACCCTCCTCATCGACCTTGGCGCCGTCACCGGCCAGGAACCAGCCGCGCTCGCCGTAGTGGCGCCAGTAGGAATCGAGGTAGCGCTGGGGGTTGCCCCAGACCGTGCGGGCCATGGACGGGCCAATCTTATCGACCACAATGAAGCCCTGCAGGCCGGGCTCAACCTCGGCCCCGTGCTCATCGACCACGCGGGTTGAGATCCCCGGAACCGCCCGTGTCGCACAGCCGGGCTTGGACGCCGTGTGGGGGGTGCCGTCCGCGAAGGTGCCAGCGGGCGCGAACTGGGGGTCGTGCGGACGCGGTGAGCACACGGTCGAGCCGGTTTCGGACTGCCACCAGGTATCGATAAAGGACGCGGTGCCCCCGCCCACATGCGTGCGCAGCCACCGCCAGGCCTCAGGGTTGATGGACTCACCCACAGACCCCAGCAGGCGCACCGACGAGAGGTCGTACTTGCCGGCGGGCGGGCCGTCGGGGAAGGCACCCATGAGGGAACGAATCAGGGTGGGGGCGGTGTAATAGTTGGTGACCCCGTAGCGTTCAATCACCTCGAAGTGGCGCTCGAAGGTAGGGGTGTTGGGGGTGCCCTCGTAGATCACCTCGGTGACGCCGTTGAGCAGCGGCCCGTAGATTTCGTAGGTGTGGGCGGTCACCCAGGCCAGGTCGGCGGTACACCAGTGAACGGTGTTCTCGACCTTGGCGGGGTCGTTGACGGTAGCTAGCTCGTCCACGCGGCGCTGGCCCTGCTCGTCCTCAACCTCGGGGAGCAGGTCAAAGAGCAGGGCGTGGGTGTAGGCAACCTGGGTCAGGTAGCCCGCGGACGTGTGCACCAGGCCCTTGGGCTTACCCGTGGTGCCGGAGGTGTAGATGATAAAGAGCGGGGTTTCAGCGTCAAAGAGCTGGTAATCGTGGGTGTCGGGCAGGTCGTCGACCAGGTCGTGGTACCAGACGTCGCGGCCCTCGGTCCAGGGCACAGTGGCGTGGGCTTCGGGGGTGCCCGCGGTGCGGTCAACCACAATAACGTGCTCGATATTGTTCTCACCCGAGCAGGCTTCGTCGGCGGTGGCCTTAACCGGGACCACGGTGCCGCGGCGGTTCTGCCCGTCAGTGGTAATGAGCACCTTAGCGCCGGTATCTTCCACGCGAAACTTCAGGGCCTCAGCCGAGAAACCGCCGAAGACCAGGGAATGAATCGCGCCAATGCGGGCGCAGGCTAGGGTGAAGATGATGGTTTCGGGAATCACCGGCAGGTAAATGACCACGCGGTCGCCCTTGCCGATGCCCAGCTTCTCCAGGCCGTGGGCTGCCTTAGCGATCCGGCGCTGCAGCTCGGTATAGGTAATGGCCTCGCGGTCACCGGGTTCACCCTCAAAGTAGAGGGCCACCTTATCGCCCTTACCCGCTTCAACGTGCCGGTCTACGCAGTTGTAGGCAACGTTCAGCTCGCCGCCCTCGAACCACTTAATCTCGGGCACAGTGAACTGCTCGATACCCTCATCATCGAGGCCCAGGCTCTGCGGCTTGGCGAAGGTGTGAGGGTTAGCTTCGTCGAAGAGCTCACCCCAGGTCAGGCGGGCCTTGGCCTGGTCAGTCCAGAACCGGATTCGGGCCTCATCTGTGATGAGCGCCGGGTTGGGTGTGGGGTTGAAAGGGTCGGTGTACACAAAGTCGGCAGGTGCGCCCAAGGGTATCTCCCATCGGTAGCTGGCTGTAGCACCGGCGCCGAACTCGAATCAGTAACCCTTCGATTAACAGTCGAATGAAATTGAGCCTGCGACCCCTTGACCCCCAGTCAAGTGCCCCTACCCCTTCGGGGCGGGTAGCTGATGCGTCAGTAGGTTCAGGTTGTCGGCGTGGTTGCTGCGATCGTCGTAGAGCCAGGTCTCTCGTATCGCTCGTGATGGACAAAATCTCTTTCAGGGTAAGCACCTGCGGGCTGCTGTTACTAAACCGTGACGCCCCTTAACGTTTATGACGCCGCGTGACGCGCGTCCGTCCGCCTGCGTCCGCCGCCCCCGAATGTAACCGAAACCTTTATCTGCGCGTTCAAAGAACATGCATATGAAGGTTTTGACGACATTCGCCAAGAGCACGCCACATTACCGAACCCCGGCATTGACTAAAAGAACGCGTAAATTTTCCGGGTGATGCACGATGTCCTCCCACTGCACCCTAATGACCCGGTACCCGAGTTTCTCAAGGTCACGGTGGCGTCTTTTCTCAGCGCGGATAGCTGCCCCAGGGTCGCCGTAGGTGCCATCATATTTAACGTAACCGTCGACTTCTAAGATGAGTTTGAGCTCTTCCCACAGAAAGTCGGGGCGGTAGTAAGAACTCCCCATCCAAATGGTGGCCTGTTCCTTGGGCGGGGTGAACCCCCACATCGCAATTCGATAGCGGGTCACCGTTTCTGCAGGCGATTCTGAGCGTTCGCTCATGAGACGACTGACCTCACGCGCGTTTCTGACCCCTTTGCAACGTAAACCCGTGATGCTACTGGTGAAATCAGAGGCTGCGATGAGCCCTTGGTTGAGAAAAAAGTCCACGATACACAGGGCATCAAGTATGGGCAGAGTCAGCGCACAGTCGACTGCTGTTTGTAGGGGAGGAGTGACAAAAGCTCCTTGATGGAAGACAGCAGATGAGCACTCTGTCTCTCGGGCACGGCTGACATGGACTTTTCGGGTAGAGCGGACGGTCTCCGTTGGATGGCTGACCCAAATCTTGCGGGGGAGCCGCAGCAGAGGCGCTGCCCACCAGAGTGCTGCAGATACATGACTGAGCACGAAGTCTGATCTGGTTTTGAGAAACCCTACGTGTTGGGCGATGCAGCGGGCGCGGGCGTCCCAGCTGTTCCAGGTGGAGGTCTTGATGTAGGCTCCGTGGCAGATGCGACGAAGGGTTCCGCCCTGGCAGGCCCTGGTGATGCTTGATGATGATTGCCCAAGGTGGCGGAGCTCAGCGGAGGTTTTTACGTCGGTAAAGAATTGTTCCATGCCATGAATGTCTCGGAAGATTTCGTCCATGACAAGGGGCTATACATAAATTGTGGATAACTCGGGGTATTTTGTGCGGGTCTGTGCCTTTATGGGTGTGTATGACGTCGGAGCGGCTGTTTTCCACAGGGGAGCTTCACCAGTGCTGTAGGTAGCCAAAAGCTTCATCTGCGCGTTCAAAGAACATGCAGATGAAGCTTTCGGTTACATTCGAGGACGGGGCGTGCCTGAACTTCAGCCCGGCGCGTCCGCCCGCCCTTTCTTCTAGTTGCTGGGGAACCGGGCCTTGACCCAGCGTTCGAACACACCCAGCAGGGCGTTGGTGATTTTACCCAGGATAGCCAGCAGGACGATGGCCAGCAGTAGGCGGTCGGTGCGGCCGTTGTTCTGGGAGTCGGTGAGCAGGAAGCCCAGGCCCATCGAAGCACCGAGCAGTTCGGCGGCGACCAGGAAGAGCCATGCCTGCGCCAGGGCCAGCCTCAGACCCGAGACCACAGCGGGCAGAACGGCAGGTAGCTGCACGGTGGTAAAGAGGTTGATACCGCGGACGCCGAAGGTTCGGGCAGCCTCAACCAGCTTGGGGTCCACGTGGGCTAGAGCCGCCGAAACCGTGGTATAGACCGGGAAGAAGGCACCGATAGCGATGAGGGCGACTTTGGAGTTCTCACCAATACCGATCCAGAGCAACAGCAGGGGCACCCAGGCTAGCGACGGTACAGCGCGCAGGGCCCCGATGGTGGGAGCGGCGAGCACCTGGGCCCAGCGGGAGAGCCCTACCCAGGCTCCGAGCACCAGCCCGAGGATAGCCCCGATGCTGAAGCCCAGAACCACGCGCTGGGTCGAAATAGCAACGTGCAGGCCGAGCTGATCGCGTCCTGCCAGATCAAGGGCGGCAGCAACCACCTTCGAGGGGGCAGGCAGCTGCACCGCACTAAAGACCCCGGCGGTGCTCAGGTACTGCCAGAGCGCCAGAAGAACCAAGGGAAGCAGGGCACCGAGCCAGGGTACCCAGCGGCGGGTGAGCAGGGGTCGGCGGGGTACCTTCGCGGACGCCGGTGTTTCGGTGCGCGCCAGGCGGCGGTGGGTTGCCGGTTGGGTGGTGAGAGCAGGGGTAACTGACATGATTACTCAGCCACCAGGGTTGAAACGCGGGCGGGGTCGGCCTTCTGGGCAAAGGTGTCGTTGACGATGCTGCCCAGGGCGGTGTCTACTTCGCCCTGTGAGGCAACATCGCCGGATTCAACCAGGTAGGGGCCGACCTTTTCAAGCACGGCGAGCTGCTTGTCGCCGGGTACGTTATCGATGTCAAGGTAGGTGCGGTCCCAGACAACCTGGGCGGTTTCAAGCTCAATTCCGGAGCCGTCCGCCAGGATCTGTACGGCCTCTTGCTCGTTGGCGAGTGCCCAGTCGCGGGCGTATTCGTAGATATCAACGATGGCCTGGGCGGCTTCGGGGTCGCTCTCGATGAACTCCTCGGTGGCGTTCAAGAAGCCGTAGGTGTTGAAGTCAACGTTGCGGTAGAAGAGGGTGTTGCCGTCCTCAATTTCGGCGCTGGCCATGATAGGGTCAAGGCCGCTCCAGGCGTCTACGGTGCCCTGGTTGAGGGCGGTGCGGCCGTCGGCGTGCTGGAGCTGCTCGATGGTGACCTCATCGGGCGATACACCTGCTTCTTCAAGAGCTTGGAGCAGGAAGAAGTAGGGGTCGGTGCCCTTGGTGACGGCTACCTTTTTACCGGCCAGGTCTTTCACCGATGAGATACCGGTGTCGGTGCGGGTCACCAGAGCGGACCACTCGGGCTGGGAGTAGAGATCAATCACCTGAATGGGGGAGCCGTTGGAACGAGCCAGCAGGGCAGCTGAGCCCGCGGTGGAACCCACATCAATGGCGCCAGAACGCAGAGCCTCATTCGCCTTATTTGATCCAGCGGACTGTACCCACTCGACGTCCTTACTCTGCTCTTCCAGGGCGGTCTCAAGCCACCCCTTTTCCTTGATAATCAGGGAGAGTGGGTTGTAGGTGGCGTAGTCGATGGTGACGGTGGTGTTGCCCGCTGCGGCAGAAGTGTCGGCGGTAGAAGCGTTTTCCCCTGCTAGGCACCCGGTCAGTAGTAGGGTGCCGGTTGCGAGCAGGGCAGAGGTAGTGGTGAGACGAGAAATGAGTGACATGTGTGTTCCTAGTGTTCTTCAACGCCGAGTTCGGCCAAAAGTTCTTTACGCAGGGTGGCAAGCGCCGGGTTGCCGCGGTCGCGCGGGCGGTGATCGGGCACCTCAACAATGCGGGCAATCGTCGCGGGCGCGGCGGGGTCCGGCTTACCCAGCACAATCACCCGGTCTGAGAGGTAGAGTGCTTCTTCCACGTCGTGGGTGACCAGCAGGACGGTGGCCGGGTCGTGGGCATGAATATCGAGCAGCAGGTCCTGCATGTTGATGCGAGTCAGGGCATCGAGAGCGCCGAAGGGCTCATCGAGCAGAAGGATGCCGGGGTTCCGTGCCAGTGCCCGGGCCAGGGATGCGCGCTGAGCCATGCCACCGGAAATCTCACGGGGGCGGTGCTGGGCGTAGTCTGCCAACCCCACAACGTCCAGAAGGCGGGCAACCTGCTCGCGGGCAACGTCCTTGGGGGTGCCCTTGGGCAGACCCAGCGCCACGTTCTTCTCAACGGTGCGCCAGGGCAGTAGGCGCGGTTCCTGGAAGCCGATAGCTACACGGGAATCGAGACCCCGTACCGGGCTACCGTCGATGGTAACGGTACCGGCGGTCGCAGCCCCCAGACCGGCAGCAGCCCGCAGCAGGGTTGATTTGCCGCAGCCCGAGGAACCAATAATCGAGATAATCTCACCCGGGTAGGCGGTAAAAGAAACGTTTTTAAGGACGGTGCGGGTCTCCCCGCGCTCGCCGATGAAGGTCTTGCCGACGGCATTGAAGTCGATTTCGCAGGCGGTGAGGGTGGTGGGGGTGCCTTCTAGCGTGGGTGCGCTCATGCTTTCTCCATCGTCTCTTGGCGTTAGCACCGACCCCTGGGGTAGGGAGGTTGCTGCGACGTCGTGGAGCCAAGTCTCTCGGTCGCTCTGGATGGTTAACGCTTTCAACGCTAGGGGCGTTTGGTGGAACTGGGCAAGAGTATGACGCGGTATTTCGGCCGGTTACGAGTGTGACGCTGTGGGTTGATCTGACCGGAACCCGCAGACGTCCGTAACAGAGCTCAACACGCGCCACAATGTGAAACGTAGCCCGAGATGCTTGCACCTGGGCGGGCTGGGCGGGCTACACTAAATCTCAAGATCAAGAGTCCCAACGTCAAGCTCTGGCTAGTTGGGCGGCAACCCTCTCCCGTAGCGGGGTGCCCCAGATGAGGATCAGGCAGTAATGCAAGTACGGCGCAACCAGGCGCCACCTCCGCGAAGGCTCGGCGCCTTTTACTTTGGGTAAGGACGCCAGTGGCAGCACGGGCGCGGAGGGCCAAGCACCACCTGTGAAAGGGCCCGGTTCATGACCGAGAAGAAGCGCATCGTCGTCAACGCCTTCGATATGACCACCACCAGCCACCAGAGCTTTGGCCTGTGGCGTCACCCCCGCAACCGCGCGGATGAGTACAACACCATCAAGTACTGGACCGACCTGGCTAAGGTCTGCGAGAAGGGCCTCTTTGATGCGGTCTTCATTGCGGATGTGGTCGGTGTTTACGATGTCTACAAGGATTCAGTAGCTCCCGTGCTGAAGGACGGCGCCCAGGTTCCTGTGGGTGACCCCTTCCTGCAGATTTCTGCTATGGCTGCTGTCACCGAGCACCTGGGCTTTGGCGTTACCGCTGCCGTGACCTACAACCAGCCCTACACCCTGGCCCGCTCCTACTCCACCCTGGATCATCTGACCGGTGGCCGCGTGGGCTTCAACGTGGTGACCTCCTACCTGCAGTCTGCTGCTGAGAACCAGGGTCTGCCCGGTCAGATTGAGCACGATGAGCGGTACGAGATTGCCGAAGAGTTCCTCGACGTCTGCTACAAGCTGTGGGAAGGCTCCTGGGAGGACGGCTCTGTGCCCCGCGACCGTGAAAACGGTATCTTCGCTGACCCCTCTAAGGTTCACCCTATCCTGCACAAGGGCAAGTACTTCCAGGTACCCGGCATCGCCCTGACCGAGCCTTCACCCCAGCGCACCCCGGTGATTTTCCAGGCCGGTGCGTCCTCCCGCGGCCAGGCTTTCTCAGGCCAGCACGCCGAGGCTATCTTCATCACCGCCCTGCGCCCCCACCTGACTAAGGTGCTGACCGAGCGCATCCGCAACGAGGCTGAAAAGGCCGGCCGCAAGCGTGATGACGTGAAGATTCTGGCTATGCTCTCCGTTGTTGTGGACGAGACCGACGAGAAGGCTCAGGCCAAGTACGCCGAGTACCTCAAGTACCAGAACGTTGAGGCATCCCAGGGCATCATCGGCGGCTGGAGCGGTCTTGACCTGGATCAGTTCGATGAGGACGAGGCCCTTAAGTACGTTGAGACCGAGTCGATCCAGTCCTTCCTGACCCCCTTCACCCTGCAGGATAAGGAGAAGGAGTGGACCCGCAAGGACATCGCCGAGCACTGCGCCACCGGTGGCATGGGTGCGGTTCTGGTGGGTTCACCCCAGACCGTTGCCGATGAGCTGGAGAAGTGGATTGATGAGGGCGGCCTGGACGGCATTAACCTTGCCTACCATGTGTCCCCCGGCTCCTTCGAGGACTTCGTCGAGTTCGTTGTTCCCGAGCTGCAGAAGCGCGGCCGCTACCGCACCGCCTATGAGGGCTCCACCCTGCGCGAGAGCCTCTTCGGTGAGGGCAACAAGTACGTGGACGAGCGCCACCCGGCTGCCAAGTACCGCGGCGCCTACGCGGGCAAGCCCTCCGTTGCCGACACCCCGGCCCGTGACTTCCTCAAGCTAGCGATTGAGAACGCCGAGAAGGCTGAGGCCGCAGGCCACTAGTTCTTCTGAGATAAGGACGCCGCCCCGCGCCTTCCTGCCATCGGGCAGGGGAGTGCGGGGCGGCGTCCTTATCTTCTTTATGCTGTGCCGACGGTTAGAGCAGGGCGCTCCACAGGCGGCAGAGGTTCTCGGCAATCTTCTGGTGGGCAGGGCGGTTGACCCACTCGTCGTAGCGCAGACGCTTACAGCGGGAGATGTAATCCCGGGCAACCTCTTCGAGCTCCTGCACCATGGGCTTACCCACGATAAAGGTGGAAACCTCAAAGTTGAGGGCGAATGAGCGGGGGTCCATGTTGGAGGAACCGATGAAGGTGATTTCGTCGTCCACAATCATGAACTTGGAGTGCAGTACGGTGGGGCCGGGGTACTGCTGAATCTTCACACCCGAACGAAGCAGCTGCTCGTAGTAGGAGCGCTGGCCCATAATTGGCAGGAACTGGTCACCCTTTTCGCAGACAATCAGGGTCACGTTGATACCTGAGAGGGACATATTGGTGAGCGCCTGCAGCAGGGTTTCTTCGGGTACGAAGTAGGGGGAGCAGATGATGATACGTTCTTCTGCGTTGTAAATCAGGTGGTTGATCAGGCGCAGGTTGTTTTCGGTTTCGAAACCGGGGCCAGAAGGCACGATTTGGGCGAGCGGACGCTGGCCCTCCTGCCCTGCCTCGTCGTGGGCTTCGATGTCGGCGTCAATTTCGTCGAGTAGGAGTTCCTTGGTCTCGGCATACCAGTCAGAGACGAACACCGCGTTGAGCTCGTGCACCACGGGGCCGGTGCAGAAGAAGGAGAGGTCCTTCCATTCCAGACCCTTTTTGATGTTGCCCTTGAGGTTATAGGTGCGGTCGATGGCGTTCTGGGAGCCGGAGAAGGCAATCTCGCCGTCAATGACCACAATCTTGCGGTGGTTGCGCAGGTCGGGGCGCTGCCACTGGCCCTTCCAGGGCTTGAGGGGGAGCATGAGCCGCCAGGGCACCCCGGCTTCGTTGAGCTTGCGCTGAAGTTCCCGCCAGCGGGGGTACTTGCGGGAGCCGATATGGTCGATGAGCACATGCACCGCAACCCCGCGCTGGTGGGCCCGCACCAGGGCATCCCAGAGGGGCTCGGTGGTTGAATCGAGGGCGGTGATGTAGAACTCGAAGTGAACGTACTTCTTAGCCTGGTCGATTCTCTCGGCAATTTCCTGTAGGGCCACATTGTTATCGTGCCGCAGTTCAAAGTCGTTACCGCCAATTAGCGGTAGGGCACCGAGCTTGTAGTTGAGGTTAGCTGCCACCCGCGCAGGCTCAGAGAGCACCGGGTCGCCCAGCACCGCGTCGTCCCCCTGAATCGCTTCTTTAATGATCTGATTCATGCTGCGCTGGCGACTGCGGCGGTGCCTGGGCACCAGGTTGGAGCCAAACACCAAGAAGGCGAAGAGACCCACAAAGGGGATAAAGAAAATCGCCATTAGCCAGCCGAGCGCCACCACCGGTTTGCGGTTATAGGGCAGCCAGAAAATCACGGTCAGACGAATCAGCAAGTCAATCACCAGCAGGGTAATTGAAGCCCACTGCGGGAGGCTCAGCAAGTCAATTAGGGGAGGAAGGCCTAGGTTCACCTTTCCCATTTTACCGGGGCAGCCAGCTTCGCGGGGCTACACGTCCAAATCTGTACCAGCCCCTGCAATAGACTGGTGGTGTGAAAAACCCGAGAAGTCTGCGCGCCAGCAGCGCCGCGAGCGAACCCACACCGCGATTCACGAGGCCGCGCTCAAACTTGTGCTTGAGAAGGGCCTCAAAGCCACCACTACCGACGAAATCGCTGAAGCCGCCGGGGTCAGCCCCCGCACCCTCTTCAACTACTTCGCGGGCAAAGAGGACGCTGTGCTGGGCCTGCGCGCCCCCGTCATCACCGATGACATCCTGCAGCGCGATGATGCCCGCCAGGATCTCTACATCTTTGAGCGCGTCGCCCACCTGATGCTCGACATTATGGTCGCGTCGGTTGACAGCCCCACCTACCCGCAGGTGCGTCCCCTAGTGCAGGAATACCCGGAGCTGCGCTACCGCCTGAAAACCCACCATATCGAGTGTGAAAAGACCCTGGCTGACCTGCTGCGCACCGTCAACTGGGTGGAGTTCAGTGCGAGCGGCCGCCGCGGCCCCTGGCCCTACCTGCCCGAGAACGAGGCGGACGCGGGCACCTCAGAACCCCGCCTGCGTGCAGCCCTCTGTATCACCTCGGCCCTGCTCCGCTACCTGGACTACACCCGCGGCGTCCCCGAGGGTGAAGAACGCGATGAGGTAATCCGCGAGGCCGTACAGACCTTCCGCCACCTGCTGCGCGAAGACTAGTTGCGGCACGCCCGTCATGCGGCGTCACGGGTAGACTCAGCAGGGCTCCACAGGGGTAAAGTGGCTAATGGGCGCCCCGCGCCTAAAATTTGGAACAAAGGAGTAGACCATGAAGATTCTTCTGCCAACATCCATCACCCTCGACCAGAGTGCCCTCGGCACAGAACCCGGCGACGAGCTAGTCAGCTACGACCCGGCCGTCAACATCGCCCCCGAACACCACGACGCCGATGTGCTCGTAGCCTGGGGCAACACCAACGACCAGCTCAAGGACGCCGCAGCCCACCTCCAGCAGGTAGAGCTAGTTCAGGCCCTGCTGGCTGGGCCCGATCAGGCACGGGCCGCGGGCTTCCGCCCCGAGGCCGTCATCGCCTCCGGTAGCGGCCTGCACTCAAAGACCGTTGCCGAACACACCCTGGCCTTGGCCCTGAACTTTGTACGCTTCCTACCCACCCTGGCAGAGCACCAGGCACAGAAGAACTGGGCGACCGAACTAGGCGGCCCCCAGGAACTGCACCCGGCCAATCAGGTCACCACCCTGCTCGGCGCCAAGGTCACCATCTGGGGCTTTGGCTCTATCGGCCAGGCCACCGCCCGCCTCTTCGATGCCTTCGGGGCCGATGTCACCGGCATTGCCCGCTCAGCAGGTGAACGTGCGGGCTTCCCCGTGGTCGCCACCGATGACATCGACTCGGTCCTAGAAACCACCGACATTCTGGTCATGATCCTGCCCAACTCCGAGGAAACCAAGAACTCCCTCGACACCGCCCGCTTGGCCAAGCTACCCCAGCGCGCCTACGTCATCAACGTCGGCCGCGGCCCCACCGTCAACGAGGCAGACCTCATCGAAGCCCTCAACTCGGGCAGCATTGCTGGCGCCGCTGTCGACGTTGTAGTCGAAGAACCCCTGCCAGCCAGCGACCCCCTGTGGGACGCCAAGAACATCGTCATCACCCCCCACTCAGCGGGCGGCCGCCCGGTAGAGCCCGAAGCCCTCATCAAGCAGAACCTGCAGGCCCTGCGCGATGCCCGCGCGGGCAAGGACGCCGACTGGCGCAACAAGATGAACTAGGTGTATTAGGTACACAAAAGGAGCTCCACCATAATCTGGTGGAGCTCCTTTTAGTTGCCTTTAGCTGACGACGTGGCCGGTTTCGTCCAGCAGCTTGGCGCGCAGTTCGCGGCGCTCAGCCTGGGCGTCCGGGTCGGGCAGCGGAACAGCGGCCAGCAGGCGCTGGGTGTAGACCTCGCGGGGATGGCGCAGAATCTGCTCGCGCGGCCCCTGCTCTACGATCTCGCCACGGCGCATCACCGCGATACGGTCGGCCAGGGCGTCGATGACTGCCAGGTCGTGGGTAACGAAGAGGCAGGCGAAGCCCATTTCTTCCTGGAGTTCCTGGAAGAGCTCAAGCACGCGGGCCTGCACCGATACGTCCAGAGCCGAGGTGGGCTCGTCCGCGATGAGTAGCTTGGGCTTGAGGGAGAGGGCGCGGGCGATACCGACGCGCTGCTTCTGGCCGCCGGAGAGCTCATGCGGGTAGCGGTTGCGGTAGGAGCGGGGTAGCTCTACACGATCCAGGAGCTCCTCGATACGCTTCTGCAGCTCGGCTCCCTTGGCGACGCCGGCAAGCATCATGGGCTCACCGATGGATTCGCCGATGGGCAGGCGGGGGTTGAGAGAGGATGAGGGGTCCTGGAAGACCATGCCTACGTGCTTGCGTACTTCGGCCAGGTCCTTGCGGCTGGGCTTGCGCATATCAATGCCGCAGACGTTCAGTTCACCTTCGGCGACCTGTAGGAAGCCTACGGTGGCGCGGCCGATGGTGGACTTACCGGAGCCCGATTCACCCACAAGACCCAGTACCTCACCGGCACGGATTTCGAGGTTGGCGCCGGTGACAGCGCGGAAGGGGCCTACGCGACCTTGCTTGGGGTATTCGAGGGCCACGTCCTTGAGGGAGAGAATGACCTTGCCGGTGCGCTGGGGGGCAACCTGTTCCAGCAGGGCGGTGGCCGGACGCTGGTGCTCGGCTGCGTCGTCAATGGCGGCATTCACGTCGATTTCGTCGCCACCCAGGTGGAGTACGGCGCCGAGTAGGGCCTGGGTGTACTCGTGCTGGGGGTTGTTGAAGACCTCGTGGATTTCTCCGGTTTCAACGATCTGGCCGCGGCGCATCACAGCGACGCGGTCGGCCAGGTCGGCGACTACACCCATGTCGTGGGTAATGAGGATAATAGCTGAGTTGAGCTTCTTCTGCAGGTTGCGCATGAGCTCAAGAATTTCAGCCTGAACGGTCACATCGAGTGCTGTCGTGGGCTCATCGGCAATGAGCAGCTTGGGGTTGGTCGAAAGCGACTGGGCGATCATGGCGCGCTGGCGCTGACCACCCGACATCTGGTGGGGGTAGGAGTTGAAAGCCTTGATGGGGTCGGGCATTTCGACCATCTCAAGCATTTTGATGGCTTCTTCTTTGGCCTCCGCCGGTGAGATGTTCTTGTGCAGGCGCAGGGTCTCAACAATCTGGTCGCCTACGGTCATGACCGGGTTCATGGCGGTCATAGGTTCCTGGAAGATCACGGCGACTTCTTCACCGCGCACACCGAGCAGCTCGGTGTTGGACAGGCCAACGAGTTCGCGGCCGTTGAGCTTAACAGAGCCGGTTACGCGGGCGTTCTTGGGCAGCAGCCCAATCATACCCATGGACGAAACTGACTTACCTGAGCCGGATTCACCCACAATGGCGAGGACTTCACCGGCATGCACCTCGTAGTTGAGGTTCATGGCGGCGGGAACCCAGGTGCGTTCGACGCCGAAGTCAACGCTGAGGTCGCGGACCTCGAGGACCGGCTGGGCGCCGGTTGGCTGAGTGGTTGGTGTATTCACTGGTTTTCCCAACTCTTGGTTGTTTCTGTAGAGGTTAGTGGGGTAGAGCTGTCTCATCTGAGAGAATCAAGAGACTATGAAGTCTCAGTATTTGCAGAACCCTCCGGTGACCTTTCACGTGAAAACCGCCCCCTTCTATACCTGGTGCGCTGTGCTGGTTGCAGCGAGCGTGCTGGTGGCCTTGGCGGTCAGCGGTGGCTTATCAGACCTGCTGACCGGTGGCTGGGGCATTCTCTGGATGGCCTACACGGTGTGGTACGTGCTGGGCCGCTCTCGGCTGGTGGTGGGCGCTGATGAGCTCACCATCTATAACCCCTTTGTGACGCATACGGTCAATTATGCGGCCCTCATCGATGTTTCAACTAAGTACCATCTGACCCTGGTGACTCCCACCAAGCGCTTTCAGGCTTTTGGTCTGCCGTCAAGCGGGATGGTGGCGTCCCTTTCTACCCACCGTCAGGACCTTGAGCGTTTGCCCGCTATCACTTACGGTGCGGAGCGCTCTATCCGGGCTTCGGACCTGCCGAATTCAGCGGCGGGGGCCGTTGCCCTGGTGGTGCGCGGCTACTGGCAGGAGCTGGTTGAGGACGCTGCCCTGGAGGGGGTCTCGCCCCGGCAGGAATCGCGGGTGGACGCCGTCGGGGCGGCTATCTTCGTCCTTCTGCTTCTAGCAGCAGTAGCGGGTCTGGCTTTCTAGGCTCGGGGTAAGCCGGGAGGTTCTGCCTTCTCTATTCGGTTATTAATGAGGCGGTGAGTGCTGGTGTGCTCACCGCCTCAAGCGATGAGAGCTACTTGTTCTGGGGTGAGCCCGCCGGGCCGTCCAGATCCTGATCAAGAGAATCTGAGGTGCGGGTGCTGTGCGGGGTTTCTACCTCTGAGGCAAGTGAGGCGTGCACGGTAGCGGTGCTCGCTCCAGCGGCTGCTGCCGGGGCGGCTACGGAACCGTCGATACCCACGCCGTTTTCGGCTGAGTGGGCGGTGCGCTTGGTTGCCTTCTTGGGGTTGAACTTCTTCTGGCGGGGGTCAAAGGCGTCGCGCAGGCCATCGCCCACAAAGTTGACGGCCAGTGAAATCACCAGGATGAAGAGACCGGGGAACCAGAAGAGCCAGGGGCGGGTAGAGAAGGCTGACTGGTTAGCTGAAATCAGCGAACCCAGCGACCAGTCGGGGGCCTTAATACCGAAGCCCAGGTAAGAGAGCGCGGTCTCGGTCAGAATAGCGGAGCTCATCATCAGTGACACGTTCACGGTGACCACGCCGATGGCGTTGGGCAGGATGTGCTTGAAGATGATGCGCAGATCCGAGGCACCTGCCAGGCGGGCGGCATCCACGAATTCGCGTTCACGCAGCGAAAGGAACTCGGCGCGCACCAGACGGGCCAGAGATGACCAGAAGAGCAGACCCACGACCACACCGAACATGATGGTGTTCCAGATGCCGTGGAAGTAGCTGCCGGCCAGCTTACCGAGCACGGCGGTCAGCAGCATCAGGGGGATGATGATGACCATGTCGGTAAAGCGCATGATGACGGCTTCAATCCAGCCGCGGTAGTAGCCTGCCAGACCACCGAAGAGCACACCGAGGAAACCGGCGATGCTGGTAATCAGGATGACCACCAGGAAGGTGTTCTGCACACCGCGCATGGTCATGGCGAAGAGGTCGCGACCGGTGGCGTCCTGGCCGAACCAGTGCTGGGCGTTGGGGGCTGCACCGTTCACGATGGGGTTCATCTCGGTGTAGTTGTACTTCCACCAGCCCGGGATGGGGCCCACGCCGATGGAGGTGATGGCCAGCAGGAGCACGGCGACCAGGATAGCCAGCGAGATGACCGCACCGGTGTTCTGGCGGAAGCGCTTGCGCACAATCTGGCCCTGGGTTTTACCCACGGACTCTTGAGCGCGGATATCGATGTTGGTTTCGATGGAGCGTAGTGCGGTGGTCTCGGTGGTGGGCTCCTTAGCGGGCCCTGAGCTGAGGTTCTTGTCGTTGGTGCTCATTATGCTTTCACCCTCACACGCGGGTCGAGGGCTGAGTAGAGAAGGTCAGCCACAAGGTTGAAGACGAGCGCCAGGATGCCGGTCAGCAGGAAGACGCCCATGACGGGGTTGGGGTCGGTGTGAGCCAGTGAGTCGAGGAAGAGGGTACCCATGCCCTTGAAGGCGAAGATGCGCTCGGTGATCGCTGCGCCACCGATGATGCCGCCGATGTCCATGGCGATGATGGTTGCCAGGGGGATCAGGGCGTTGCGGAAGGCGTGCTTCATGACGACGGAGCGCTCTGAGACACCTTTGGCGCGGGCGGTGCGGATATAGTCCTGGTTCATGATTTCGAGCATGGACGCACGCGAGTAGCGTGAGTAGGAGGCCAGCGAAATCAGGGTCAGGGCGATGGTGGGGAGCAGGATGTGGGTGAGTGTATCTGTGTTCAGAATCCAGAAGTCACCCTGCAGGTTGGGGGTAGAAGCGTTGGCGGTGGGGATAGGGCGGCCCTTGATACGGCTGTTGCTGATGTAGGCGGGCCAGGCCTGCATGAAGCGGTCGGCGATAATCAGCAAGGCCATAACCAGGCCGGTGAGCATACCGACGCGGGCGCCCTGGCCCTTGTCGTAGCCACCCCAAACGAGACCGACGACCCAGCCCAGAGCCATGAAGGCTAGGGTGATGAGGACGACCATGAGCATGGTGGCCAGGTCGAGCAGGTCCTGCAGGGGGAAGTAGGCAGCTAGGCCAGCGACGACCATGGTTAGACCTGCACCCAGGGCCCGGCGGTTACGCAGGCCGGAGACCAGGATGGTGAAAATGATGGCGGCGCCCAGGCCCAGGGGGAGCATGAAGGGGATGCCCAGGAAGGGAGTGAGGAACCACTTGGTGGTGGAAACGAAGACGATAGCGCCCGCGGTGATGACGAAGCCCAACAGGCCCATCAGGTAGCGGGTCTTCTGCTTGCCGAAGGAGGCGGAGTACCAGAAGAGGCCTGCCAGCACCGATATGAGCAGGGTCGTGGGTATGGTGACCACCGGGTTGCGGAGGAAGTCGTTGAAGCCGATAGCCACGAATTCCTTGAGCAGAACTGCAACCCAGAAGGAGGGCAGGGAGAAGAAGAGGAAGCTGGCGAAGGTCACGGTGTAGTCCAGGCCTGAGTACTGGCGCAGGGCTGAGATGATACCCAGGCTGACGCCGATCAGGATGGAGAGTACGGTGGCTGCTACAACCAGGGTGAGGGTCTGGTAGACAGCGTTGGAGAGAAGCTGGGTAACGGGGGTGCCTGCCAGGTTCTGGCCAAAGTCGCACTTACCTGCGAAGCAGCCGAGCACACCGCCGAGCCACTTGAAGTAGCGCAGGGGGGCAGGGACATCGAGATCGAGGGCATCGATGCGCTGGGCAATCAGTGCTTCTTTGTTGGGGGAAGTCGAGGTACGTAGTTCTTCGAGGGGGTCACCCGCGATAGCTACGAGGTTGTAGATGAGGAACGATGCACCGAAGAGAATGAACACTGCGGTGAGCAGGCGCCTCACGGAGTACATGAGCATGATGAATCCTGATGGGGTAGGGGAGTACACCCTGGGAATAGGAGGGTGCTCTCAAAACAGCCAGAGGCGCGGGCGCTCGTGAGCGTCCGCGCCGTAGGGCAGTTACAGATTGTTAGTTGCCATCTGTAGCGTGACTAGAGCATAACTGTACTTACTCTGCGATGTCCCACTCTTCGATGTTCCAGGTCAGGGGCTGCTGACCGGGCTTGGGCTCTACACCGGTGATGGTGTCTGAAACCGAGGTAACAGCGATGGACTGGAAGAGGGGCAGACCGTAGCCGTCCTTGAAGATTTCGCCGTCTGCCTGCATCTTCAGTTCTTCGATGCGGGCGGTGTCGGTGGTGGTCATGATTTCATCGGCTGCTGCGTCAACGGTTGCGTTGGAGTAGCCGGTGAAGTTGGAGGATGAACCGGTCTTGAAGATCTGGCCCAGTGAGGAGTTACCTACACCTGAGGAAACCCAGCCGAAGATGGACGCCTCGTAGTCACCACCGGGAAGAAGTGATGACCACTGCTCGCTACCGGCGTCAACAACCACGAAGCCTGCCTTCTCAGCGGATTCCTTGATCATCTGGAAGGAGTTGATGCGGTTGGAATTCTTGTTGTTGTAGAGGATTCGGATGGTGGGGGTCTGGCCACCCAGCAGTTCCTTAGCCTTCTCGATGTTGGCGTCCATGTCGTCTGAGGGGTACTCAGAGGAGTTGTTGGACTTAACGGTCTTGGCGTAGTTCTCAGCGTCGGAGGCTACGTAGAGCTGGGAGTTCAGAACCTCAGCGTTGGCGTCCATGGGCTTGATCAGCTTGTCGACGATGTCCTGGCGGGGAACGGTCAGCAGGAAGGCCTTGCGGACGTTCTCGTCAGCAAAGGGTGAGCCTTCCTTGACGTTCAGGTCGAGGTGGTCGTAAGCCTGGTCAGGCTGAGTTTCGGTGACAACGCCGCTCAGAGCTTCAAGCTGTGAGACGGTGTCGATGGAGGCCTGGGGGGCAACAGCGTTGACTTCGCCGTTCTGCAGAGCCTGAATCTGGGTGGCAACGTCGCCCTGAACCTTGAGCACAACCTCACCGATGGCGGGCTTCTTGTCGCCCTGGTAGTTGGGGTTGGCGGTCAGGGTCACTGACTGGTTCTCTTCAACGGCGGTGACCAGATAGGGGCCGTTGCCCACGGTCAGGGCTTCGTTGGAGGGGAGGGTGGTGGTGTTGTAGCCGGTGTTCCAAGCGTCTGCAATCTTGCGCAGGTTCTCGTTCTCTTCACCGGGGGTTGCGGTCTCGATGGTCTCAATGAGCTCATCTTCGGTCATGCCGGCCAGCTCAGCGACAACGTGGGCGGGCTTGTCGATGTCGTAAGCGATTTCCCAGTCAGCGAAAGCCTTGGGGTAGGTGAAGGAGATGGAGCGGCCGTCTTCGCTCACAACGGGGACCTCTGCGCCGCCGAGGCCAGTGGTTTCACCTGCGAAGTCGAAGTAGGTGAGTTCGCCGTCTTCGCTGTCGAAGTGACCGGACTGGGTAGCCCATGCCAGGAGCAGGTCACCCTTGTCGATGTCGTTGCCATCTGACCACTTCTGGTCGTCATTGACTTTGTAGTCAACCTTGATGCCTTCGCCCTCTTCAGTCATGGAGTAGGTACCGAACCACTCGTTGTGGCGGATGTCGAAGGTATTGGTGATGGTGTAGAAGCCACGGTTGGTCATCTGATTGATGATGCCGTTGGTGTCTGAGTTACCTTCAGCGGTGCCTACGTTCAGTGAGGAGAAAACGTTGGTGATAGCAATTGAAACTGACTTGTCTGATGCAGCTGCGTCGGTGCCTGAGGTGCTGGAGGCGCCGGTGTCGGAGCTGGCGCAGGCTGAGAGAGCCAGGGCAGCTACAGCTGAGAGGCCGAGAGCTGAGGAAATGCGGGTCTTGCGCATTAGTGTCTCCTTGCTGAAAAGGGGAAATGTATGTTGTGGTCCGCGATCTTCACCCTGTGTGTGCGGGGCGGCGCAAGCCTCCCCAACTCTTGGGTGTGGTGAATCACATGATGTGTAATGTATATACTAGGCTATTTTTGGGAAGCTGCGCCACAAAAAACCCTGTTTACATGTAAAACTCTTCAGAAAATGTAAAAAATACGTTACAGCGTCTTTTTAGCTCATGAATTTGGCGCAGCGTTTCTTCTTTTGCTATCGCTCGATGGGGCGCACCATGCGCACGTGCTCGATACCCGCTTCAAGGTAGGGCTCCCCCACAACCTCAAAGCCTGCCGCCCCGTAGTAGCTCCCCGCCAGGTAGGCCTGGGCGCTAATAGAGATACGTTCGGCCTCAGTATTCTCTTCAATCCAGGTCAATGCCTCATCTAGTAGGCTGCGGCCCAAGCCGGTGCCGCGGGCGTCCGGGTGTACCGCCACCCGCCCCAACGTCCAGGCGCCGGGCTCTGCCGGGTGGGCCTCGTCAGAGAAGGTAGCCAAATCAAAAAGCCGCAGGTAGGCCAGCACCTCACCGCGCTCATTGGCATGGAAGAAGTGCAGGGCCTGCCGGTCTGCCCGGTCAATCTCGTTCTCTTCGGTAATCTTCTGGCCCACCACAAAGACCAGCCCGCGCAGCAGGTAAATCTCGTTGAGTTCATCAAGAGTCAGGTCATAAAAGGATTTCACGGTAAACATACAGTCATTCTAAAACCCGTTGAACTGCGCTTATTACCGGGCAGTAACTATGAGATTTGTTTAAAGGCATAGAAAGCCGCCCCGCACTGTCCGGAAGGACGATGCGGGGCGGCACACCGGGGCTGCGGCGGGATTACTTGGTGGTAACCTTCAGCAGCTCAGAGCCGGGCTGGACGGCGCCGGTAGCGCCCTCAACCTCAGCGAAGCGGTTGGTGTTGGTGACCAGAACGGGGGTTACCAGGGAGTAGCCGGCGTTCTTAATGATCTCGGGGTCGAAGGTCAGCAGGATATCGCCGGGGGCAACGCGCTGGCCCTTTTCAACCTTCACGTCGAAGCCTTCGCCGTTCAGGTTGACGGTGTCGATACCCACGTGAATGAGCAGTTCTACACCGTTGTCGAGCTTCAGGCCTACGGCGTGGCCGGAGGGCATGGTGACGGAGACCTTACCGGCGGCGGGGGCTACCACGGTGTTGCCGGTGGGGACGATAGCCGCGCCCTTGCCGAGCTTTTCGGCGGCAAAGATGGGGTCGGGGGTCTCGGACAGGGGAACTGCCTGGCCTTCCATGGGGGATGCCATGGTCAGGACGGTGCCTGCTGCGGGTGCTGCTGCCTCTTCAGCTGCCCAGGGGGCGGCGTCCTGCTTTTCAGCAACTGCAACGGGGGCTGCGGCTGCGGTGGCGGCAGCAACTTCGGTGCGCTTTTCAGCAGCGCCGGGGGTGGTTGCCTCAGCGGCTGACTCGCCAATGCCGGTTTCTGCAACGGCTGCAGCCTTGGCGGCAGCTTCAGCCTTCTGATCCTTAGATTCGTAGCCGAAGATCAGTACACCTGCCATAGCGCCGAAGAAGGCGATGGCCAGACCAATCACGTAGAGGTACCAGGGCTGCATTGCGGGGATAGAAATCAGCGAGGTGAAGGCGAAGGCGTAGGACTTAACACCCAGGGCTGAGATGGTGGCACCACCGATGATGGCGGGGACCAGAATCAGGGGGAAGACGCGCTTGTAGCGCAGGACGATACCGTAGAGGGAGGGCTCGGAGATACCACCGAGCAGACCCGAGGCAGCCGCACCGACAGCGGTCTGGCGCAGTTCCTTGTTGCGGCGAGCCACGATAGCAACACCGGTGACAACGCCGAAGACAGCGAAGTTGTAGGCGCCCATGGGGGACTGGATGAAGTCTACGCCGTCGGTCTGCAGGTTGTTAATCATGACGGCGTTCAGGGGCCAGTGCAGACCCAGGGGAACCATGAAGAGGTAGAGACCTGCGATGAGGCCACCGACCAGCCAGGGGGCGATTTCGTTGACGCCGCCGATGAAGTCAGAGATAGCCAGAGCGAACTTGATGCCGATGGGGCCAATGAGGAAGGCTGTTAGAGGCACCAGAATCATGACGGAGAGCATGGGCACGAAGACCATGTGCAGCATAGTGGGGATGACCTTCTTCAAGAAGCGCTCCAGAGGAGCCAGCAGGGCTGCTGCGAAGAGGGGCGGGAAGATCTGGCCAGTGTAGTTCATGACGTACAAGGGCAGGTCAAGACCCAGGAAGGGGACGCGGACGACGCCGTCTACGGCGATGTCTGCAAAGCCCTGGAAGGTGCCGGTCATGAGGGCTGCGGGGATAGCCGCGCCGACCCACATGTTAGCGCCAAGGCGCTTGGCGGCGGTTGCACCCAGCATGATGGGCATGAACTGCAGGACTGACAGGGAGGCTGCCAGCATGATGAACCAGAAGGGGAAGGCTGCGCGCCACTCGTTGAGCATGGCGGCTGCGGCATCGGCATCAGCCAGGCGGGGGCCGTTGACGATATCGATGTTAACGACCTGGCCGGTGAGGTCGGTGTACTGACCGAAGTAGCCCAGCTGCTGCAGGAAGACGATCAGGGTCAGGATCATGGAGGTGCCCAGCAGCGCCCAGAGGATGGGGCGGAAGGAGTCTGAGAGCACGTCGAAGACGCGGGTTAGGGCGCCGGCCTTCTTCTCGTCGGTGGCTACAGCGCCCTTGGAGGAGTTTTCGCCCACGGAGCCCATACCGGGCAGCTTGAGCATTTCGTTGTAGACGGATTCGACCTTGTCGCCGAGGACGACCTGGGTCTGGCCGGACTGCTCGATGATGGAGAGCACGCCGGGGATGTTTTCGATCTTAGTGCGGTCTACAGCGCTGTTGGACTTGGGGGTCACGCGCAGGCGGGTGGCGCAGTGGGTAAAGTGCGAAATGTTCTCGGGGCCGCCCAGGCCTTCGAGAATCTTTTCGCCCATCTGTGGGTTGTTCACGGGTGGAACCTTACTGGTGTGTGCGGACTGCTAGCTGGTTCTTAAGACGAAAAGACCCGAGTTGCCTATCGAACCGTGTGCCCTGATGCGGGTAGACGGGTGCTCATGGAAGCGGCGTGGGTGCGGGTGCACCGGTGCCGTATGAGTTGATAGCAACTCAGGTCTTGCCTGCTGAACCAGTAACAATCCTGATGATTGACTACATAGAGTGTGGGGTGTGAACCCCGTTCGTGGTCAAGCGTACTCCCAGATGTTAGCCCTGCGCAAGTACCTGGGGGTGTTTGGCTCGCAACCAGGCGGTGTGCAGGCGCAGGTTGATTTCGATAGCCAGGCAGCCCAGGGCAGCTGAGCCTAGAGTGGCTAGCAAGTATGCCCCGGTGGGAATGGTGAACTGATGGTACCAGAGCGAGGGGGGGAGTAGGAGTACCAGGGCCAGGCCGGCGTACATGGCTGCCACAATAGCCAGGCGGACGCCGCGCACGGGCCGCACGACCGTGGTGATGTTGTAGATACCCATGAGCACAAGGGCAATAAAGGTGGCGGTCTGAATTTCTGACCTAGTTACCCCGGCGAGAGCGTGCCCGTAGCCGTTGACGAAGACCAGTACCGCCGTAATGATGACGGCCGCCGGTAGGGCATAGTGCAGGGCCCTGCCTAAGAAGCCGCTGACGTAGCGGCGGGTGTTGGGCAGCATGGTCAGGAAGAAGGCGGGGCCACCCACAATGAGCAGGTCGGCGGTGGAGTACTGACGTGGTAGGAAGGGGAACTTCCAGCAGAGTACACCCAGAGTCAGGCCTAACAGAATAGCGAGGGCGGTCTTGGTGAGGAAGAGGTTGGTGACCCGCTCGATATTGGCAATAATCTTTCGTCCCTCCGCCAGCACGCCGGGCAGGCGGTCAAAGCGGCCATCGAGGAGCACTAGGCGGGAGACTGCCTTGGTGGCTGGGGCGGCGTTACCCATGGCAATGCCTAAATCTGCGTGTTTGAGGGCTAGGGCGTCATTGATACCGTCACCGGTCATCGCTACCACGTGGCCAGCTTCGCGCAGACCCAGCACCATGTTCTTCTTCTGCTCTGGTGAAACGCGGCCAAAGACGGCGTGGGTGCGGGCAGCGTCTACCAGCTCAGGGCCGCTCTCGGGCAGGGTTGAGGCATCGACCGCACCGGCTGAGACGTCCATACCGGCGGCTTGAGCTGCGGCCGCTACCGTGCGGGGGTTATCGCCAGAGAAGACCTTTAGGTCGATACCCTGGCTTCTGAAGTAGGCCAGGGTCTCGGGGGCCTCGGATCGTACCTGCTCCCGGAAAATCACCAGAACCTGGGGCTCAAGACCGGTAGGAACCCGGGTGGCTACCTTGCCGGAAGGCTCGCGCAGTAGGGCGGGGGCGTGGGCCAGCACCAGCACACGCAGCCCGCTTTCTGCCAGCTCACCGGCCAGGTCGCGGGCAGCAGAGTCCTTGGGTAAAAGCGCCTCGGGGGCACCGAGTAGCCAGGCACCGGTGCCAGTGAACTCTACGCCGCTAAAGCGCAGGGCAGATGAGAAGGGCAGGACGCCGGTAGCAGCCGGGGTGCTGGCACCGGCAGGGGCTGCGGCGTCCGCTGCCTCAGCAAAGGGCTCTTTCAGGCCAGCCGCGGTGGGGTTAGCGTTCTGGTCGGCCCCTAACCAGCCCAGGGCGGCAGCCCAGCCGTCCTTAACCCGGGAATCGGCGGCAGCGTCCTGATGCCCGGCCTCCCCCCAGAGCACCTGCCCGGTCAGGGAGCGAACCGAATCAAAGCGCACCCCGCCCTCGGTCAGGGTACCGGTCTTATCGAAGCAGACGGTGTCGACGCGGGCCAGCACCTCAACGGCGGGCTGCTCCTGAATCAGCACCTCGGTGCGGGCCAGCTTGACCGATGCCACGGCAAAGGAAATGGTGGTCATCAGGGCCAGGCCCTGGGGAATCATGGAGGCGACCGACGAGACAGAGGTAATCAGGGCATCGCGCCAGGTACCGGAATCAAGGGCCAGCTGCCAGCCGCCAGCGGCCTGCATCTGCCCGTTCAGCACAATTGCGATGATGGGAACCAGGGCCCAGGTAATCCAGGTGACCACCCGTTCCATACCCGCCCGGAGCTCCGAATGGATGGTGGTGAACTGGCGGGCTTCGGCCGTAATCTTCGCGGCGCGGGAGGTAGGCCCCACCGCCGTCAGCTGCACCTTGCCCGACCCACCAATCACGGAGGAAGCCGACAGGACGCCGTCCCCCGGCACCTTGCCCACAGGGTCGTTTTCGCCGGTCAGCAGGGACTCATCAAGGTCCAGCCCATCGCTGGTGAGCACCACTGCATCAGCAGGCACCTGATCCCCGCGCCTGAGCAGAACCACATCATCGAGGACCAGCTCATCGAGGGCAACCGGCACTAGCTTGCCATCGCGCAGGGCGGTAGCCGGGTCGCGGCGTAGCAGGGCTATGCGGTCGAGCTGGCGCTTGGCCGAGAACTCCTGGGTAAAACCGATGACGACGTTGGCAATAGCAGCCAAAAGGAAAAGGGTATCGAGCCAGGAACCCACCAGAATCACCGCCAGCCCGCAGAGGCCCAGCACCAGGTTAAACATGGTGAAAAGATGGGTGCGAATAATGGTGGCGGTGGAGCGGGAGGTCGCATTATTCTGCGTGTTGACCAGCCCAGCGGTTTGGCGCTCAGCGACCTGCTCGCTGGTGAGCCCACCGGCCTCTAGAACGCTATCTGGTGGGGTGCTCACATTCACGCGGTGGGTAGGCGCGGCGTGAGACATAGAAAGCTCCTAGGGGCGTCGAACGGGGTGAAGGTAGTACCTAGTCTAGTGGCAGAGGGGTAGAGGCACGTCCGCCTTGAGGATGAAAACTACCTTACCCCCGGGCAGGGAGCACTAAGAGTCTCCCCGTTGCCGGGTGGGTCAGCACCTCAATGGGGTGGCCGTAGATCTCGCTGAGTCGCTCGGTGGTGCAGACCTGCTGCGGGCGTCCTTGCGCCACCACCTGCCCCTTAGCAAGAAGCACCAGTCGGTCAGCATAAGAGGCCGCAACATCGAGATCGTGAAGGACTACCACCACAGCCGCCCCCTGCTGGGCATAGGCGCGGGCGCG
This sequence comes from Rothia sp. SD9660Na, assembly GCF_030064065.1. Lineage (NCBI taxonomy): Bacteria > Bacillati > Actinomycetota > Actinomycetes > Micrococcales > Micrococcaceae > Rothia > Rothia sp. SD9660Na. The sequence continues at coordinate 2,133,162 of NZ_CP125946.1, read as the reverse complement.
GGTGAGGGTCTGCTCCTGGTGCATAATATCGAGGGCTGCGGTGGGCTCATCGAGCAGGAGCAGGGGAGTGCGCTGGGCAAAGACCCGGGCCAGGTGGGTGCGGCCGGCTTCGCCACCCGAGAGGGTGCGGACGTCCCTGCCCGCCAGGTGCCCGGTATCGGTGTCGGCAAGGGCGGCGGCGACAATCTCGTGATCCTGCTGGGCCTGCTCGGTACCCCGCCAGGGAGCCCTGCCCATCTGAACTACCTGCTGCACGGTGTAGGAGAAAGCTACCGAGGTATGCTGCAACAGCATGGCCCGGGTGCGGGCCAGCTCTACCGGCCGGTAGTCTGCCAGCGGGCGTCCGCCCAGGGTAACCTGACCCGAGCTGGGGGCGGCATCCCCTGCCAGCAGGGACAGCAGGGTCGATTTTCCCGCCCCGTTGGGGCCGATAAGAGCTAGAACCTCACCGGGGGCAACCTCAAGCGAGACGTCGTGCAGAATCTGCCGCCCGTTCACCCGGTAGCTGACCGAATCGGCGACGAGTAAAGGTGAGGTCACAGGGCCCCCTTGGTTAGGGTTCGGCGGAGCAGAACAAAGAAAGTGGGGCCACCCACTAGGGCGGTGAAGATGCCGATGGGCAGGTCGGCGAAGCTCACCAGGGTGCGGGCGGCGAGGTCGGAGGCCGCAATGAGCAGGGCACCGCCCAGGGCCGAGGTAGGCAGGAGCACCCGGTTGGAGGGCCCCACCACCATGCGCAGCAGATGCGGCACAATCAGACCCACAAAAGCGATAATGCCCGCGTAGGAGACCGCGGCCCCGGTGAGCAGGGCGGTGCAGACGATGGCTGCCAGGCGCAGGCGCTCTACATGAACACCCGAGTGGGCAGCAGCCCGATCACCCAGGGCGAGAAGGTTGAGTTGCCGGGCCAAGAGAAAGCTACCGATAATACCGAGACCCACAATCGGGGCACTGGTAGCTACCGCCGCCCAGGTCGCCCCGTTCAGGGAGCCCATCTGCCAGAAGATAATCTGGTCGCGGCTGGCGTCGTCGGCGATAAAGACCATCAGGGCAATCAGGGCGTTAGCTACGGCGGTTACGGCAATGCCGGTCAGAATCATCGACAGTACCTCTGCCCGCCCGCCGGAGCGGGAGAAGAGATAGACCAGGGCGGTGGTGGCTAGTGCACAGGCGAAAGCGCAGAGGGGCACGGTGAACATACCCAGGGCGTTTAGGCCCAGCACAATAGCCCCGCAGGCCCCCACCGCAGCACCGGCTGAAATGCCGATGACGCCCGGCTCAGCCAGCGGGTTGCCAAAGACCGCCTGCATCAGGGCGCCGGACGCCCCCAAGGCGGCACCTACCAGCAGCCCCAGCAGAATGCGGGGTAGGCGGATATTCCAGAGGGTGGCGTCTGCCAGCTGCATGGAAGGGTCGGCGGACGCCAGCCCCAGGTTACGCAGAATACCGGCGGCAACCTGGGGGAGGGGAATCTCAAACTGGCCCAGACTTGCTGAGACCAGCACCGTGCCGATGAGAAGCAGGGGGAGCGCGGTGAAGACAGTAATGAGAGTAGAAGAGCGTGCCTGCACAAGAACCTACTGCTGGGTGTAGATAGCGGTAGCTAGTGACAGTAGTACCGCTGCACTGTTGGGCCCGAATGAGAGAATCTGACCGTCAGCCATATCGACCACGCGCTGGTTGGCCCCGGCGGTCGTTTCAGCCACCCCGGGGCGGGCGAAGAAGGCCTCGATACCGCCGGTAGACTCCACCCCGCCGGTCATGGTGAGGATCAGGTCGGGGTTAGCCCGCGAGAGCGCTTCAGCGTTAGCGGGCACGGTGCCCGACGCCCCGCCTTCACTGGCCACATCGCGCCCGCCCAGGGCAGTAATCAGCTCATCGGCCCCCGAGCCGTCACCCAGGATAAAGAAGATACCGGCAGTACCCCGAACGTAGAGGAAGGCCATACCCACCGTATGCGCCGAATCCTGCGGGGCAACCTCGGCAATGGTAGCTAGCGCCGAATCAATCTCAGCCTGCACCCGGGCACCCAGCTGGGTGCCGGCGTCCGGAACTCCCAGAGCCTGCGCAACCGCCTCAATCTGCGGCACTACCTGGCTCAAGGAACGCGAGGGGTCAAAATGCACCACGGTCACTCCGGCGGAGCGCAGCTGCTCGGTAATTTCGAGGGGGCCGTTGGTGGTGTCCATGAGCACCACGGTAGGGGCGAGAGAAAGAACCGCCTCAGCTGAAATATCGTGGCCGTTCTGGGTGACCAGGGGCAGGTCTGCCAGGGTCGTTTCGGTCGAAGACGTGACCCGTCCCACCAGGTTGTCACCCAGCCCCAAAGCGACGACGGTCTGGGCCAGGGTGCCGTACATATCCAGGGCCAGAATACGGTCGGCGCTGGTCACGGTCACCTCGGTACCCTGAAAATCAGTGACGGTTACCGGCAGCTGCGGGGCCTGCGGATTCTCAATTGGCAGCACGTCGGGCACGGACGCCGCCGTGGCTAGACCTGTCAGGCTCTTGGGGTTCTCTACAGCATTGGCTTTGAGATAGTCCTCGGCCTGCTGCAGGGCGGTGCGGTGCACCTGCTCACGGCTGAGGGAGTTATTCCCTCCAGAAGTGTTTGTGGGACCGGTGGTCTGAAACGTATCGGAGGTTGTTGAGGGAACACTGGCGGGGGATTGGTACAGCGTTTTCGAGGGGTTGAAAACAAAGTAGTTAGCTAGATATACAATAACTACAATTATATAGATTGTAGATAAAAAAATAATGAACCTAGTTGAGGTTTTCAATTTGAATTTCACCGGGTAGATTGTCTTCTGTTACTATATTTCGTACAAACATTATTTTGTTGTCTTGAGCTAGGCTTCCGTTCTCCTCAAAAGGAATTTCTCTGTATATTCCAGCAGTAACTCCTGTTATATAGTAATCTTTTTCTAGTGGAGGGTTAAGGCCACTATATGTCAGGTAGAGAAGGTATTTGTTGCCTTGGTTTAGTAAACTTTCGCTTTCCATTTCAATAAATTGTCTAACTCTGATTTTCTGCGGCCCCCTACCCTTTATGTAGTTCAATACATTGCATTCGTGAATTATGAATGTTTCATCAATGTTTGGTATGTCCTGAACTTGAAAACTTCTGTTCAATTCAACAACAGCAACTGTATCGCTATCTTGTTCAATTTCAATTTCAGATTCGTATATGGATACGCGTGAGTAATGCGTATGGAGATCTCTTCTTGAGGGGTGAAGGATATTTTTAATAATCTTGAGCATGGCAGATAAATATTCTGTATAACGATTTTTTTTTTGCAATCAATTTATTTGGAGTGTAAATTGCTTGAAATTTAGCTGTTTCTTTATTGATAGAAATTCATGTCAATTATATGTATAGTTTTCTGAGACCTGCCTTGTCATCATTTGTTGGGGTAAAGGTATTGTGTCTGAGAAATGCATGTGAAGCTGATGTGTACATTATTGCATTTTGTAATTTTGAATGCCCAAGCCCCAGTAGGTGCCCTATTTCGTGCATAGTTACAACACGTAGATTTAAACCATTCATGGAGTTGCAGTAGGCCTCGTTCATATGTATTGATCCACTTTTTATAATATTGCTACGAAATCCTGTTCTCCAAGTGGCACGGGCCTCCCAGCCAGTTTTGCCAAAATTTCCATGTGATGCAGTAAATCTGCTTCCACCTGGGTGAATGTCTGCATGAACTGTTATATGAGTATTTAGGCAGTATGAGATTCCAGCAGTTATTGCTGCAAGCCTATATTTTTCATTCATGTTAACAAGTTCAATTTTTAAATATTTACCTTCTTGTTTTGCGCCATGTAATGAGTATGCTTTGGCTATGTTTTGGGTTAATAGTATGGCAGTAGAAGCTAGTAATATAGATTTCATGAAAACTCTTCGATTTGTCATCTATAACACTCCTTATGTGAATACTAATTAGTGCTTTTGGAGATTGAGTATATAAAATTATATTTTTAAAAACCAGTAAATGGGTTAGATTATTTTTATGCCTTGATTAATTGTATATTAATTTTGTCTATATGGGTAAGGGTTTATGTAGTCGAGCTGGGCGCAGGTCTGCATGTTGTTGGCCTGCGCCCATTTTTATATAATATTCAATCTATTTATTTAGGGCAGGAGAGAATGACTCGCTTAGGTATTGGAGATCCGACGGCGGGCTACCACCACAGCACCGGCAGCCAGCAGGGCGGCACCCAGGGCAACCAAGGCACCCACCGAAGCACCGGTGTTCGCCAGCTTGCCGCTCTGGGCAGCTGCACGGGCAGACTCAGCCTTCCGCTCTGCCTCAGCGTTCAGGGCATCGCAGTTAGCGCCATTCTGAGAGACATACTGGGTCTTCTCAATGGTCTGAGAAGCACCGGTGACGGTCTTTGAACCCAGGGTGCCGGTGAAGCTAATGGGGTCAAGGGCTTCACCCGCCTGGTAGAAGCCAGCGAAGGCAGCTTTGCCCTCAGCAGTTAGGGCGGCAGAAGCACTGCTGACGCTAATGCTGGATCCGTTAACAGTCAGGCCAGCCAAATCGACATTGGCGAAGGGCACCTCACCGTGGTGGGTTGTCTGCCCCTTCATGTCATTAGAACTTACGGTCAGGTAGAGGGTGCCGGTAGAACCGTTGATCTCAAGGCGGGGGTTAGCCATCAGAGTGTTCAAGGTGCCGCCGTGGCCGGTGAAACGGACAGAGCCCTCGAAAGCCACAGAGACCTTGCCGTTAGCGTAGGTGCCTGTACCTTTGGACCAGCCAAAGGCCTGGTTAGCGTAGGTGACGCCGTTCAGTTCCCAGCCACCCTTAGCGATACCGCCACCAATGTAGTTACGGAAGGAAGAACGCACACCCCAGTCGAAAGTAGCAGCTGAGACGGTCCCGTCAGCCTGGGTAGTGGTTGCACCGGCAACAGTCTCAGTGACGGTCACCGGCACGCACTGGGGTGCCTTAGCCGGGTCGGTAGAGGGCTGGGCTGAAGGTACGACGGTCGGCTGGGTAGAGGGGGCTACCGTCGGTTCCGCAGAAGGCTGAGCTGAGGGGGCCACGGTCGGCTGGGTGGTAGGCTCGGCGGACGGGCTCGGCGCAGGAGACTCACTCGGGGCCGGAGCCGGAGTCTCGCTGGGAGCCGGGGCCGGTGCGTCCTCAACCACGGGGGCAGCAACCCGCAGGTAGAGGGGGTCAAACTCCAGACCCTCAGCGTAGCGGGACCCAAAAATGGTCGCCGCGTGCCCGGTGGCGTAGGTGGTCACACCGCTCAGGAGCAGATTACCCTCGGTATCGGTGGTCAGGGCGCTCGCATCGAAGCTGGCGATGGGCTGGTCGGTAATTTCGCCGGTGTTGGTCGAGGTTCCGGTGGCGTAGATGTATCCGTTTGCACCGTCGGTAACCATACGGAAGCTGTGCAGGTTGATATTGAGCACCCCGCCGTGGGCGACCAGAGAGAAGCTACCTGGCACGGTAATGGAGTAGCCGGTCTCGGTCTTCTGGGCGGTGGCACCGGCAAAGACGAAGTTATTGCCTTCAAGACTGGTCTGATCACCGGGGGTAACAGCGTTCTGGGCGATCAGGTAGTTGAGGAAGGAATCCTTGATACCCCAGGTGACGGTGCCCGCTGCGTTGGTGACGCCGTCGGCAGTGGGCTCAGGCGTGGGGGTAGGAGCGGGGGTTTCTGCGGGCTTCTCGGTGAGGGTGGCTGAGAAGGTCAGGGGGGAGAGAGTCTCACCTGCCTTGTAGAAACCGGCGAAGGCGGCTGCGCCATCGGCGGTGAGGGTAACGGGGGCATCGGTGGCTGATACGGTGCCGTTGGCGAAAGTGACGCCTGAAAGGTCTACGGTTGCGAAGTTAACATTGCTGGCATCGATATCGGGGGAGCCGTTGTAGCCCTTGGACTTCATATCAGCTACCAGGGTGCCCTGGTTGCCGTTGACAACCAGCTTGAGGTTGGCGTAGATGATATCAAGTTCACCCTTGTGGGCGGTGAAGTGGATAGTTCCGGGGTAGGAGATAGTGCCGTTTGTACCGGTGAACTCGCCCTCGGCCCCCTGCCAGGAGAAGGCGGAGCCGTTGAAGCTGGGGCCACCGGTTACCTCGACGCTGCCACCAGCAAAAGCGCCGGTGACGTAGCGGATGAAGGAGTCCTTGAGCGACCAGGTCAGCTGGGCATTGCTGGCGACGTGAGTTGCGGACGCGGCAGCGACGGTGCTGCTGGTGGCATCTGCGGCGTCCGCTACGGACACGGTGGCTAGGGTCATGCCTGACAGGGTGAGTGCGGCGGTGGCTAGGAGGGCGCAGGAGCGCCGGGCGCTGTGCTGGGGAGACATTGGCATCCTCTGAAATCTATGTGGTGTAGGGTGGGCACATTACGTAACATGCCAAGCCTTATTAAATTTAAGGGCATGCCTAAACTAGCATTAAGGGGAACCTAATAAAAATAGATTACAAAGGCTTGACTTAATTGTTTCTTGGTGACAGTCTGTCAATAAATATTCCCCTGCGACCCTTCACCAAGGAGTAACCTGATGACACTCACCCTTGCCGATATCGAGCGTCCTACCTTCTCAGCACGTCTTAAGGCAGAAACCGCTGCTCGCCACGAGCAGGCAGAACACTCCAGCTTCATGGCCGACCTGATGGGCGGCAAACTCGACGTGGATGCCTACCGTATGTTGCTGACCCAGTACGTTTACATCTACGAGGCTCTCGAAGAAGTGGCTGCTGGTTTTCGCGCCAACTCCAACCCCATCACCGCCCCCTTCGTACTAGAGGGGCTTGATCGTCTTGCTTCCATTAAGTCTGACCTTACTGAACTGGGCGGCCCCACCAGTAACCAGTCCTTACCGGCAACCGCTGACTATGCCGCGGCTATCCGGGCGACAGCGTCCGCCCCCGAACGCTTCTTGGCTCACCACTACCTGCGCTACCTGGGTGACCTGTCGGGTGGGCAGGCCGTGGCTGCCCTGGTCGCCCGGCACTACGGTGTGCCTGCTGAAGCTCTGAGCATGTACCGGTTTGAGGCGCTCCCGAAGCCCAAGGTTTTCAAGGACTCCTACCGGGGTCTGCTCGATAGCGCTCCGCTGACGGACGCCCAGCGCGCCGCCCTGGTTGATGAGGCCCTGGCTGGTTTCGACCATAATTCCCGTGTGTTTGCCCAGCTGGGTGAGAGCCTAGCCCCGTAGGAGGGGCCTCTATGCTGTGTGCAGGTTTCTTGGGCTGTGTGCAGGGTTTTCTCTGCACACGCACCAAGAACCCTGCACAGGGTTAAGAAAGAAGGACGCTCCCCGGGCCGGTAACTGCCAAGCTAGAGCGCGCGACTTACCCACAGGTCTGGGCGCTATATGACCTGTTTGTGAACCACAAGGGGCTGCGATGTTCACACCCCTTGCAAGAGGTAGACGGGCTCGGTGACACTGCCCTTATGAATGATGTTGCAGAGATTTACCAACAGGTGCGCTGCCTTAAGGATTTACAAGATATCGGTGTAAGCCCCTCTGCGGCTTCGACCCGTTTTAGGTCTGGTGACTACACCAAAATCAAGCAGGGGATCTATATCGAGACCTCTACATGGAACCAGTGGGGCACTCGCCAGAGATGCATAGCCCACCACGCTGCGCATATCAAAACGGTGCCGAGCGGGGTTCTGAGCCACCAGTCGGCTGCGCTTTGGTTAGGAGCTCCGCTCCTAACCCTACCTCGCAAGGTGCATATGAGTTTTGCGTCGGCTTCTGTACAGCACCGCCCTTCAGTAACAGCGCATCGCGGACGCACGGACGTAGTTCGCGAGGCTCAGCTGGTAGTAGGGGCTTCTGTTGCTGCCCCGGGTCAAACTCTGTGCGATGTGGCCCTATCTCTACCTCGTGTTGAGGCGCTGGTGATTGGTGATTATTTTCTGCGGCAGGGTGTTATATCTGTAGCGTCGGCATGTGCTGCTCTGACTGAGGCGGGTGGAGCTGCGCTTGCCGTGGGGCAGAGACTGAGCGGTTTAGCAGATTCTCCGGCTGAGACGATCGCGCGCGACCTTATCTATGAGTGGAATCTGCCTCTACCTCAGGAGCAGTTCGAGGTATTCACCCACTATGGCCGTGTCTACCGTGCTGACTTCGCTTGGCCTGAGCTGGGGGTCATTCTTGAGGTCGATGGTGAGGTGAAGTATTCGGGAGTCTATGGCCGCGCTGACGACGTAGTTCAGGCGGAACATCGACGGCATCGCGAATTAGAGATGGCTGGCTGGAAGGTGGTGCGTACGCGCTGGAAGGAGTTGATGTCGCACCCTGCTACTCTCCGGCAACGGCTGTGGGAGGCCGGCGTCCGGTGAGTCAGATTGGAGGTGTGCAGGGTTCTTGGGCTGTGTGCAGGGTTTTCTCTGCACACAGCCCAAGAACCCTGTACAGGCTAAGACAAAAGGACGCCGCCACGCACCTGCCTGCCCGAAGGCAGGGGAGGGGCGCGGCGGCGTCCTTACACCGTGTAGCTAGCGACTAGCTGGGGGCAACCTCACCGAAGTGGCGGGCCAGGGTGCCCTCGTGAGCTTCGCGCAGCTCGTCCATGTCGATAGCGACCTCACCCTGAATATCCAGGGCATTAGAGGCTGCATCGACCACGCCGATACGGGCGAAGGGGTAGTCGCGGGCGGTGCACATGTCCTTGAAGCGCACTTCCTCGGAGCGGGGCACGGAGACAACCACGCGGCCCAGGGACTCAGAGAAGAGCAGGGTGAAGAGGTCGATACCGTCACGCTCAGCAACCTCACCCAGGCCAACGCGGGCACCGACGCCAAAGCGCAGGCAGCCCTCAACCAGGGCAGCAGCCAGGCCACCGGCAGAGACGTCGTGGGCAGCGTCAATCATGCCGTCGCGGCTCATGTTCACCAGCATGTCGCCCAGCAGTTTCTCGGCAGCAAGGTCAACCTTGGGAGGCAGGCCGCCCAAGTGACCCTTGAAACGAGCCCACTCGGAGCCGTCCAGCTCGTCGCGAGTGGTACCCAGCAGGTAGAGGGCCTGGCCGTCATGCTCAGGAGCCCAGCCGGAGGGGGTGCGGCGGGTGACGTCGTCCATCACGCCCATCATGGCAACCACGGGGGTGGGGTTAATGGCCTTGCCGCCGGTCTGGTTGTAGAGGGAGACGTTACCGCCGGTCACGGGTACGCCCAGTTCCATACAGCCGTCGGCGATACCGCGCACGGCCTCAGCGAACTGCCACATGATGTCCGGATCCTCGGGGGAACCGAAGTTCAGGCAGTCAGAGACAGCCACGGGGCGGGCGCCTACGGTAGCCACGTTGCGGTAGGCCTCAGCCAGGGACGCCTTCGCACCCTCATAGGGGTCGAGCTTAGTGAAGCGGGGGTTAGAGTCGGTCGCCAGGGCAACACCCAGGCCGGTCTCTTCGTCCACACGAATCACGCCGGAGTCATCGGGCATAGACAGGGCGGTGTTGCCCTGAACGTAGCGGTCGTACTGGTTAGTAATCCAGGACTTGGAGCACATGTTGGGGGCAGCCATAAACGCCTTGATAGCCTCGCCCAGCTCAGCGCCGGTGGGGCGGGCGTCGTCCGCGTTAGAACCGGTGAACTTGTCGGCCTGCAGGGCGTCCTGCCACTCGGGGCGGGCGTAAGGACGCTCGTAGGTGGGGCCGTCGTGGGCGACGGTCTTGGGGTCAACGTCCACGATAATCTCGCCCTGCCACTCGATGGTCAGGCGGCCGGAACCGGTCACCTCACCTAGAATGGAGTACTCGACGTCCCACTTCTTCATGATGTCTTCGAAGCGGCTCAGGTTCTCGGGGGTCACAACCGCCATCATGCGCTCCTGGGACTCAGACATGAGAATCTCGCCCGGGGTCAGGGTGGGGTCGCGCAGCAGAACCTTCGTCAGGTCAACGTGCATACCGCCGTCGCCGTTGGAGGCCAGCTCGGAGGTGGCGCAGGAGATGCCCGCAGCACCGAGATCCTGGATACCCTCAACGATGGAGTTCTTGAAGAGCTCCAGGCAGCACTCAATCAGCACCTTCTCAGCGAAGGGGTCGCCCACCTGCACGGCAGGGCGCTTGGATGGCTTGGTGTCGTCGAAGGACTCCGAAGCTAGAACTGAAGCGCCGCCAATACCGTCGCCACCGGTGCGGGCGCCGAAGAGGATGACCTTGTTGCCGGTACCCGAGGCGTTTGCGGTGCGGATGTCCTCGTGGCGCATAATGCCCACAGCCAGGGCGTTGACCAGGGGGTTGGCCTGGTAGCACTCGTCAAACTCAACTTCGCCGCCGATATTGGGCAGGCCCAGGGAATTGCCGTAGCCACCCACACCGGAGACAACGCCGGGCAGGACGCGGGCGGTGTCGGGGTGGTCAATGGCACCGAAACGTAGGGGATCCATGACGGCCACAGGGCGGGCACCCATCGAGATAATGTCACGCACGATACCGCCCACACCGGTCGCTGCACCCTGGTAGGGCTCAACATAGGAGGGGTGGTTGTGGGACTCAATCTTAAAGGTCACAGCCCAGCCGTTGCCGATGTTGGTCACACCGGCGTTCTCGCCGATACCAACCATGAGATCCTTCTTCATCTCGTCGGTGACCTTGGCACCGAACTGCTTGAGGTGCACCTTGGAAGACTTGTAGGAGCAGTGCTCTGACCACATGACCGAGTACATAGCCAGCTCGGCTGCGGTGGGGCGGCGGCCGAGAATCTTCTTGATGTCCTCGAACTCGTTTTCCTTCAGACCCAGCTCAGCCCAGGGCATCTCGGTGTCGGGAGTGGCAGCGGCGTGCTCAACGGTGTCGAGATTAAACTTCTTGTCGCTCAAAATTCTTATTCCTTATGCGAGGCGTTTAGGCCGAAACCAGCTGGTTGAGTACGGAGGTGAAGACGCCCAGACCGTCCGCGCCGCCGCGCAGACCCACGGTGCCAAAACCTGAGGATGAGGGGCCGAAGCCAGGTTCGACGGCGTGCTCGGGGTGGGGCATGAGGCCCACGACGTTGCCGCGCTCGTTGGCGATGCCGGCGATGTTGTTGCGGGAGCCGTTAGGGTTAACGTCCACGTAGCGGAACACCACGCGTCCTTCAGCCTCAAGAGCCTCAAGGGTCTTGGTGTCGGCAACGTACTGACCGTCCTGGTTCTTGAGGGGCACCACGATGTTCTGGCCCGCTTCGAAGTCGCCGGTCCAGGCAGTCTGGTTGGTCTCAACGCGCAGGGTCTGATCGCGGCAGATGAACTTGCGGTGATCGTTCTTAATCATGGAGCCGGGCAGCAGGTGGGTTTCGGTCAGAATCTGGAAACCGTTGCAGATGCCGAGCACCGGCAGGGGAGCGGAACCTGAGGTGCCAGCTGCGCTAGCTGCCTCAACGACCTTGCGCATGACCGGGGCCTTAGCGGCGATAGCGCCTGCGCGCAGGTAGTCACCATACGAAAAACCGCCGGGCACAATCACAGCGTCTACATCGTGCAGAGCTGCTTCATCGTGCCACAGCGGTACGGGGGTGCCACCGGCTAGGCGGACGGCGCGGGAGGCATCGCGGTCGTCCAGGGTGCCGGGGAAGGTGATGACGCCAACGCGCACATCGGCCAGGGCAGGGTTGGGAGTGGTCTGGGAGAAGTCGCCCACCAGGGGCACTTCGGTTGCTGCGAGGGATTCTGCCACGTCTTTTAGTCCTCCAGAGCTTCGACGTTGACGACGTCTTCAATCACGGGGTTAGACAGCAGCTCTTCAGCTGCCTGGCGGGCCTGCGCGAGTAGTTCTTCGGTGACTTCACCATCGACGGTCAGTTCAAAACGCTTACCCTGACGAACATCGGTGAAGTTGTTCAGACCGATACGGGGAAGCTCGTGAGCGATAGCCTTGCCCTGGGGGTCGAGGATTTCGGGCTTGAGCATAACGTCAACAACAATACGGGCCATGAATGGGCACTCCTTGGGTGCTGGAATCTATATAGAGCCGGGTTCTATTTTACCGGGTTAGGGCACTGCGTGGGTCAAAGTGAAACGGAGGGGCGCGGGGCTTTTCTACGGCGTCTGGTTGTGGCAAGCGTGCGCTATATCGCTGAGCGTGCGGCTGCTGGGTGCACGCTCAGCGATATGACGCACGCTCGCCCGGCTGGAGCGCTTGAGCCCTGCCCGTCTTCGGCATGAGCCGTGAATCAGTCGAACAGGCCAAGGAAATGGTCTACAACCAGGGCCTCTACAACCTCTTCCTGGCAATCATTGCCGCCGCCGGCGTCCTAGCCTATTTCGCCGGTGCCCCCGCCGTGGGACTAGCCCTCATGCTCGCCGGTACCGGGTCAATGCTGGCTGCCGCGGCCGTCCTCTTCATCACCTCCCCCGACAAGCGTTCCGCTGCCATGAAACAGGGTGCCTTCCCGCTGCTTGCCGTCACCTTGCTCGCTCTGAGCGCAGCCCTTTAACAAAAGTCGTCCACAGGCGTAGAACTGGTTAAACAGCTTTCGAAAGGAAAAATCATGACACAAGCACGTGAAATCCGTCTTGCCTCCCGCCCCAGCGGCTGGCCCACCGCCGAGAACTTTAAGTTCGCAACCGTCACCCTGCCCGACCTGACCGACGGCCAGGTGCGTGTTCGCAACGAGTTCATCTCGGTTGACCCCTACATGCGCGGACGCATGAACGACGCCAAGAGCTACATAGCCCCCTACGGCCTGGGCGAACGCATCACCGGCGGGGCCGTCGGACGCGTTGTTGAATCGCACGATGAAAGCCTGCCCGTAGGCACCCTCGTATCGCACCAGCAGGGCTGGGCAGACTACGCCCAGGGCGCCGCTCGCGAGTTTACCGCCCTGCCGGAACTACCTGCCGGGGCGCCGTCCTCGCTCTACCTGGGCATGCTGGGCATGACGGCAATGACCGCCTACGCAGGCCTGACCCGTATTGCCCACCTAAAAGAAGGCGACGTCGTGTTCGTCTCTGGCGCAGCGGGCGCCGTGGGCACCGCCGTCGGGCAGATCGCCCGCCTACTCGGCGCCTCCCGCGTTGTTGGCAGCGCTGGCTCGGTTGAGAAGGTTGAGCTGCTGACCAGCAAATATGGCTACGATGCAGCCCTCAATTACAAGGACGCCCCGGTGCGGCAGGCCCTGCCCGAGTTGGTACCGGACGGCGTCGACGTCTACTTCGACAACGTCGGCGGCGATCACCTCGAAGCTGCTCTCGATGTGATGAACCGCGGTGGCCGTCTTGCCCTGTGCGGCGCAATTTCCTCCTACAACACCGGCGAAACTACCCCCGGCCCCGACAATATAGTCAATATGGTCAAGCAGGGTCTGACCATGCAGGGCTTCACCCTGGGGGAGTACCTGGACGTTGTACCCGAGTTCCGCGAAAAGATGGGCCGCTGGTTTGCCGAGGGCAAGATAGTCTATGACGAAACTGTCTACGAAGGTCTGGACTCCACTATCGAAGCCTTTATTGACATGATGAAGGGCGCTAACACCGGCAAGATGGTGGTGAAGCTCTAGACGCTGCCCAAGCCATGCCCTGGCACCACTCGCTCTAAAAGGGGACCGCAAAACCTCAAAGGGACCGCATACTATGCGGTCCCTTCGAAGTTCTCAGGTCCCCTTGGTGATGGGGCGGGGGCGAGAGAAGTGTGACTACTCGGCAGGCAGGTAGCCCAGTTCGCGGGCCAGGTCAGCCGTCATCTCGTTGTTCTCAATCTCAGGCTCCTGCTGCTCATAGGGCGAAATGCCGGGGGCAGAAGACCGGGCCTGGAACTTCATGGTCATCAGATCGTTCGGTGCGGTCAGCTTACCGATAGTGCCGTCACGGTTCACATCAATCTGCTGGGCGGTGGTTTCTACGACGCCGTCCTGGTCAAAGTCGATACCCTGGTGGGCTTTCCAGTAGCGGGTGCCGTAGTGAATGGAGAAGCCGCGGGCAGCGTTGCCGGCCCCCTTAGACTCAACCACTGCGGCCTCATCAATGGTCATACCCGCACGGGTGGAGTAACCGTAGTAGACCGACCCGTCGGTGCGGCGCACACCTTCCAGCTGGTACTTGTAGTTCATGATGCTGGTGTAGTTGGGCTTGTAATTTGTGCCGTCGGTGCCGCCGTGGTGCAGGCCCAGGTTGTGGCCGAGCTCGTGGATGAAGGTACCCACGCGGATAGCGCTACTTGCCTTACCCCAGTGGGTGGGGCCTACGGTCACCATGAAGGTGCGGCCAGGGTAGTAGCCTGAGCCAGAAGACCCTCTGGTGCCGTAGTAGTCGCCCCAGATCATGTAGTGGAAGACGCCTGCACGTGCCGGGTCGGAGTTAGTGCCCCGCAGGGTGCTCACATCGCCCAGGCCGGTGAAGCCCTGGTGGGGGATCTCGTTGCCGCCGCCCAGGTCGTAGGCGGGGTAGATGCTGCCGGCGTCCAGGTGGATGGTGATGCCGGTGGTGCCGTTGGGGTTCCAGATGGGCATGTCGGCGAAGGTCTGGACGATGGTGCCCAGCTCAGCTTCGCTGGCGAGTAGGCCGGGCATGTAGTCCATCTCAACGAAGAGGTCTTTGCGGTAGGGGTCTGCGCCCATGGCAGCGAAGTCGATGTCGATGACGCCGTCGTTGTTGTAGTCGTAGCCCTTAGTCTCCCAAGTATCCAGGAGCTTATCGCCATCTGTATCCAGGGTAACAGCAGACGCCATAGGGGCACTCAGGCCAGTAAAGGCCAGGGTAGCCACCGCCAGGGTGGCAAGTTTGCGGGAAAAACGCATGGATGTGTCCGTTTCTGTGATGTGTGGTTTAAGGAGGATTCTAAGGCATAGACCCGCCCTCGCCACCCAACGACTGGCCTTTCTACCCCCAGCAGTCTCTCCATGCGGACAAATCTACCCCGCACAGGTAAAAGTGAACTCCACCCCCCCCGCAGATCAAGAGAAGTTTACCTGTACAGTATGGTTAGGTGATGAAACGCATGAGCTCAAATCTGTCCCTTAGAGGCCCACTCGATTTCTTACTCCAATCACACCGCACTTTTAACTAGAGAGAGAACTATGCCTATTCGCTTCCGCCGCCTCCTGGCTCTCCCCGTTCTACCCGTGCTCGCACTGGGTATGAACTCCGCCACCGCGGCCCCCGCCCCCGTCTACGGATCCACTGGCGGCCCCGGTACTTACACCGAACAGAATATTGGCTCCACCTATGTAGGTGGTGCAGCCTCCTATCGCATCCCCGCCCTGGCAGACCTGGGCGATGGCATCGTCCTGGCAGCCTGGGACGGCCGCCCTGGCAGCGCAGCAGACGCCCCTAATCCCAACTCCATCGTGCTCCGCCGTTCCACCGACTACGGCACCACCTGGAGCGACTACACCCACATCAAGAAGGGCCACCTGGGCGACGCCACCACCCAGAAATACGGCTACTCCGACCCCTCCTTTGTCGTAGATTCTGTCACCGGCGCTGTTTACGCCTTCTTCGTCTACTCCAAGGACCAGGGCTGGCACTACAGCCAGTACGGCAACGACATTACCAAGGACCGCACTATCACCGGTGCCGTTGTGGTCGAATCCAAGGACAAGGGCCTGACCTGGAGCGAACCCCGCGATATCACCCCCATCGTCAAGCCCGGTACCAGCAAAACCTCACCCAAGGCCGGTGACGTCAAAGCCGTCTTCGCCACCTCCGGCGAAGGTATCCAGATGAAGTACGGTCAGTACGCAGGCCGTCTGGTCCAGCAGTTCGTGGGCAAGGTCCGCACCGCCGACGGCAAAGAGGTCGTCCAGGCATATTCCGTCTACTCCGACGACCACGGCGTCACCTGGAAGCGGGGTGACTTCGTGGGTGCCTCCATGGACGAAAACAAGACCGTAGAACTCTCCGACGGCCGCCTCATGCTCAACTCCCGTGACTCCGCTAACTCCGGTTATCGCAAGGTCGCCATCAGCTCCGACGGCGGTCAAACTTGGGGCCCCATCACCCTGGACACCGAGCTTCCCGACCCCACCAATAACGCAGCTATTACCCGTATGTACCCCAAGGCGCCTTATGGCAGCGCGGACGCTAAGAAGCTCATCTTCACCAACTCCAACAACAACGCCAACTACAACCGCGTCAACCTATCCGCCCGTGTCTCCTGCGATGACGGCCAGACCTGGCCCGGCCTGCGCCAGATCAAGTCCGGCTTTGGCGCCTATTCCTCCACCACAGCCCTCTCCAACGGCAAATTCGGTGTGCTCTATGAAGCTAGCTACGGCAACGACATGCGCTACGGCACCTTCGACGAAGCCTGGCTGAACGTGGTCTGCGCCCCCATGAACGTTGACAAGCTCACTGTAGCTGCCGGCCAGACTGCCTCCGTACCCGTCACCATCACCAACCAGGAGGCCCAGGCCGTCACTGGCACCATCACCCTAGCAGATACAGGTTCCTTCACCGGTGCCACCAGCGAAAAAATCACCCTAGACGCCGGCCAAACCCGCACCGTCAAGGTCAACCTGACCGCCGCCGCAACCGCCAGCACCGGCAAAGTGGATGCCGTATTTACCGCTGAGAACGGCAAGCAGTCCCGCTTCACCTTCCCTGTAGAAGTAGGAGCCAGCACCACTGTCTTCGGCGCAACCGTCCACAGCGCCTCCGCCCCCGCCCGGGATATCGCAACCAGCCCCTACACCGTCGGCGAAAAGATCACCTACACCTTCTCCGTCACCAACACCGCTGACGAAGCCGTATCCGTGGTCCCCACCGCAGGCAACTTTGACGCAGCAGGCTACCTGCCTACCAGCACCCCCAATTGCCGCTACCTCAACCTGGCGGCCAAGGGCACCTACACCTGCTCCACCGCAACCCGCACCGTCACCCAGGAGGACATCGACCGTGGCTACTTCACCCCCGAGATGACCTTCACCGTGACCTCCCGCGCCAATGATGCCCGCACCACCACCGTCACCCACACCGGCGAGAAGATCCTGCTCAAGCCTGCCCGCCAGGCCCCCAGCATCACCGTCACCGGTAGGGTAGGCACCGCTGCCGCAGGGTACGCCGTGGGCGACACTGTGGGCTACACCTTCCGTGTCACCAGTACCTCCCCCTACGTCACCACCGTGACCCCGGTATCCGGTAGCTTTGACCGTGGCTTCATGCCCACCAGCGCCCCTAACTGCCGCTGGCGCAACCTGCCCGCTAACGACGCCTACAACTGCACCACTGCCCAACACCTGGTCACCGCAGAAGACTTGGCCCGCGGCTACTTTATCCCTACCGCAACCTTCTCCGTGGTGGATAATGAAACCGGCGCCAAGACCGAGGTAACCTACACCGGTGACCAGGTAGCCCTGTCCCGCCGCTAAAGGTCCTGACCGGTGACTGTCCTCCCTGCCAGGCCTGCTGCGCTGCGACCCTGGCTCAGGCACACATAGCTAGATAAAAACCGCCCGGCCTGCCCCCTGCACAGGGGAGGGGCCGGGCGGTTTGTATGTTTGTGGTCTTGAGGTTGGGGGTGCCTATTCTGTCTCGGTCTGGCCCAGGTGCCGGTCTAGTTCTGCCAGGAGCCGCTGGCGCAAGAGGACGGACCGTTCTGCAAAGCCCCGTTGCTGACGCACATATTCGGCTTTCCCCTGGGGGGTTTCAATGGCAACCGGCTCGTAGCCCCAGTCCCTTAGATCGTAGGGGGCGGCTTTCATATCGAGTTCGCGCACGTCCCAGGCCAGTTCGAAGCAGTCCATGACCAGGTGTGAGGGCACCAGGGGCAGGAGCTTATAGGCCCACTTGTAGATATCCATATTGGCGTGCAGGCAGGCTGGCTGCTCCAGGTTGCGCTGCTGCTCACGCGTGGGCTGTAGCTCGTTCATGGGCACGGCCTGGGGCATGAAGAACCGGAAGGCATCGAAGTGGGAGCATCTGATTTTATGGCTCTCAACCACCCTGTCGGTGCCCTCTGCCCCCAGGCGCAGTTCTAGGTAGTCGTGGCGGATTTTATTCTCCACCGACTTATAGGCCATAGCCCACTCGTGCAGGCCAAAACAGCCAAAGAAACCGGGCTTGGCCGCAGTTTTGCCCAGGATTATCCGCGCAAAATCAATGGCTGAGGCGCGGGCCTCAGCAAACTTTTCGGTATCGACAAGGACGCTGGTACCCGCCTGCGCTGCCGCGGCGGCTTCGGCAGGTGGCAGGCCTGCCTCTTCTAGCTCCTGCAGGGTAGCGGCCCGGTAGAACTTCCAGTCTGCTCGCTCACCGGCGTCCTGCAGAATGACCCCCGCACCGGGGTGCCAGCGCATAAACTGCCCGGGTTTGAGGGTGTAGTAGGTGAAGAGGAAGTCTTCAACGGGGTGGGCTTGGCCGCGTTCGCGGCGTCGTGCGAAGGGTAGGGCGTAGCGGCCGGAGTGTTCTTCATGGGCGCGCGCGAGTGCGCGCCAATCGTCCGGGGCGAGGAGGGTGAGGGGCATGGGGTCTATTCTAACGGCCCTTCATCCCGCGCTAGAAAAACATCCCTTTCTTTCCCTGCCACCTCAGATAAGTCAAGGACGAAAGAGAAAGGAGAGCACGGAGCAAAAACAATATGCAACATCAAGTCTTCAGAAGAAGGGTTATTTATAAGGGGTAGGTATGCCAGACCCACAGTGACTGTGGGTCTGGCATACCTTATAGATAATAATCTTTAAGTTTCATGCTTCACAGAAAGGACTGTTGCTAAAGTTGTAGAAACTCCGGTGACTGTTACGAGAATAAGGATGATGTACTTGTTAAAGGCAGTCGGATCAATAAAATACCATACCCCATAGAACAAAAGTGGAAGAGCAGATAATAAAGATATCCAGCGTAGTATATTTTTCATTTTATATTTTCCTTGATGGGCTACTGGTAAGATTTTATCTACCGAGGTGTGCACCAGACGGCTGTGTTGTGAGCCCGATGAATATTAATTCCTCGCTGGTTCCAGTTGCAAATTAAAGATGCGGCCGAGACAACCGCGAAAGCTGCTGCAAATCCACCTGCCACTACTGCTCCTACACCAGTTACCGAGGTAATGAATACTGCTACGGTAGAAATTGCTGCACCGCCAGCGAGTAGTGCTGAGAGTCTGTATGAGTTTATGTTATTTAACCAGAGCGTCTGACCCCACCAGTGGAAGATAACGCCACCGCCAGCTGACTGAATTTCATTTCCAGTAGCCTTCGCATGCTGGGGGAGATTGGATAGCGCTTCGCGGCGTTCTTGATTGGATTTGGTGAGAATCTGCTGCAAAATCGCCTTATCTGCGGGGGAAAGATTTGAATCGCTCCTGATTGAGAAATCTCCCATCAGCCCAGTGGTAACATGTCGGTCGTAGCGGTTAATTTGTTCGTCTGAGATGTCGGTAAGGCGAGTGTCGGTCGTTGTTGCGATTGTGCTGGTGGATTCTACCGCATTAGCGCTTGTGAATCCCCCCCCGGATAGTAGACCCGCGAGAATCAGCGTGGTTGCCAGGGTTTTCTGAGTGGTTGTAGCTTTCATAGCCTACTCCTTTAGTGCTTGACCAGCCGGTTGGCTGAATTTGGGGGTAAAGAAGATGTGATGTACAGCAATACTATATTGGTCTACATACTCCCGACAAGTCTTTGGGTGAAAAATATAGAAATTTTTTACACGCCCTTGAAATGGGAAAAGCCGGCCCTCGGGCCAGCAGCACTGCGCTGCCAGCCCGGGGCCCGAGCGTCCTCGCGGACGAACCTAGTTACCCCTGTGGTGGGGGCGGTTATTCCTCATGGGTAGTAAAGCGTACTACCCATATGACAAGAGTACAGGCGGTTAAAGTGATGCTTAGTAGGCCAAATTGAAGAGCGAGAACTCCTGCACCGATGTAAGCTTCGCTGTTAGTGTGTGCGACAAATGCGCACATAGTTGTGAAAATATATGCAATAAAGCATAGAACTACTAGAGTTTTCGGTATTTTACTCAGTTTAAATAATTTTATCATGAGGGATCGCCGGAGCCTTCGTAGTGTGGTCGCCCAAATGTTCTTACCGCCCAGTAATAAACATTCGATTCATTAAGGCAGCTTATATTTTTGCTAGAATGTGGTGAATATAGAAAATTGCATATAGAGCGCATTGAGCTATAGAAGTTGTTGTCACACTCTGCGCGTGATCGCCTAAAATTATACTGTGCGGAATAGCAGTAGTCATGAGTGTTACACGCTGGGAGAAATGTTTGTTTGTATGATGACCAGGATCGGGGATCTGAGCATCCATTGGGAACGTAGTTTGATGCTGGGGTAAGGCTATTTTCTTCTAGTATGTAATTTTGTGTGAAAAACTCTTCAAAATTTTTTACCTCTTGACTGGTATACCCTGCATGGGAGGCTGCTTCAATAAACTTGGAGTATGAATATGGGTCAGGAAAGCCTGAAATGCGAGACGGACTGGAGAATTGAGGTTCTTTGGTGAACGCAACAGCGCTAGAAGGTGCAGGTGTGGTTAGGGCAAATGTTATTGCTAATAGGGCAGTTGCTGTAATATTTCTTACTCTGTGCATTGGTATACTCCTTTAGTGCTTGACCAGCCGGTTGGCTGAATTTGGGGGTAAAGAAGATGTGATGTACAGCAATACTATATTGGTCTACATACTCCCGACAAGTCTTTGGGTGAAAAATATAGAAATTTTTTACACGCCCTTGAAATGGGAAAAGCCGGCCCTCGGGCCAGCAGCACTGCGCTGCCAGCCCGGGGTCGGGCGTCCTCGCGGACGAACCTAGTTCACAACCTAGCGGCCGGTACCACCGTACACGGTAGCCTCACCCTCGGCGTCCAAATCAAAAGCTGAGTGCACAGCGCGCACAGCCTCATCAAGCTTCTCAATATCGGTGATAACCGAAATGCGGATCTCAGAGGTAGAAATCATCTCGATGTTGATGCCGGCGGTGCTCAGTGCATCAAAGAACTTAAAGGACACACCGGGGTTAGACTTCATACCCGCACCCACCAGTGACAGCTTACCGATGGACTCGTTGTACTGGACCTCTTCAAAGCCCAGCTCAGCCTTCTTAGCTTCAAGCGCAGCCAGAGCGGCAGCGCCCTGATCCTGGGGCAGAGTGAAGGAGATATCGGTGACGTCGGGGCGGTCGGTTGAGACGTTCTGAACAATCATGTCGAGGTTCACGTTGGTCTCATTGAGAATACCGAACACCTTGGCCGCGGAGCCGGGCACATCGGGCACACCAATAACGGTGACCTTAGCCTGGCTACGGTCGTGGGCGACGCCCGAGACGAGGGGCTGTTCCAAGGGAATCTCCTTCAAATTAGTTTCCATACCCTCATTGTCGGGGATAACGAGAGTGCCTTCAAGCTCTGAAAACGAAGAGCGAACATGCAGCTTCAGGTTGAAACGGCGCGCGTACTCCACCGAACGCAGGTGCAGAATCTTGGCGCCGTTAGCGGCCATCTCAAGCATTTCTTCGCTCGTGACGGTATCGAGCTTGTGGGCGGACGGCACGATACGCGGGTCAGCAGTGAATACACCATCAACGTCTGAGTAAATCTCACAGACGTCAGCACCTAGCGCAGCTGCCAGAGCAACCGCGGTGGTGTCTGAGCCGCCACGACCCAAGGTAGTGATGTCGCGAGTCTGGCGATTCATACCCTGGAAACCCGCGACAACGGCGACGTAGCCTTCATCAAGGGCAGAACGAATACGCTCGGGGTTGACCTCAACCAGGCGGGCAGAACCGTGCACACCGTCGGTAATCATGCCGGCCTGGGAGCCGGTGAAGGACTGGGCACGGCCGCCCATGCTGTTAATAGCCAGGGCCAGAACGGACATAGAAATCCGTTCGCCGGCGCTCAGCAGCATATCGAGTTCACGCGAGGGGCCGGCGTTGGGGGTTACTTCAGCCGCAAGGTCGAGCAGTTCATCGGTGGTATCCCCCATTGCTGAGACCACCACGACGACCTCGTTGCCAGCCTTCTGCGTGTCCACAATACGGCGAGCTACACGCTTAATACCCTCGGCGTCAGAAACCGAGGACCCACCGAACTTTTGGACAATCAGGCTCATTGAAACTTCTCCAGTACAAAGGTGTTGAAGGTGCCGGGCATTTTCCGGCCTAAAACTATCGTAGGGGTGGGCGTCGCACTTGGACGATTTTTGCTCAAATGACGGGAATATAACGTGTATGACGGTAGATTACGCAAGAGCTTTAGCCTATAAAAATGTGGCTCCTCTAGGTATGAGGAGCCACGTTTTATGCCAGAAAGACACTGAACTACTTGCTATGTGTTACTAGGGGCGATGATCGGTTGGCATTCCAGCGGAAGAGACCCAGTAGGGCCGTTAGGCCGGCTACTACTGCCAAGATGTTTGTGGTGAGGTAAAGGTAGTCCGATACTGCATACAGCTGTGATACTGATGTCTGGCTAATTACCCAGGCACAACCCAAGAGCACGATAAAAGCAAGAAGTAGCCCCGTTATGCTTTGGATATAGTTGCTGGCAGTTGTAACTGCCAGAGCCAGTACGATGCCTGCTGTTAAGCCCGGTAGTCCCAAGGGTAGAGAAAGAAGGGCAGCTATAGAAATAGAGCTAGCAATCGCTGGGAGTAAAGCGGGGGTGTGCTCTTGAACAAATTGCGTGGTGGCAAGGCAGAGAGAAAGCAGGGTAAAGATATGAGTCAGGTTAAGAGCCTGGCTCCAGAAAACACTCTGCTGAGAGAAAAGTTGATCGTAATGATAATGAGGGGGTGGTGCGGAGGCTACGAGTAGGCTGTAGACAGCGTTCTGTAGAAAAATAAGCCCTAGAGTGATGATAAAAATTATGGCTATTTCCACAGGGCGAGAAACCTGGGAAGTGCCGCGGTCTTTTGTGCCGGATAGAGCTAAAGCAACAAGGCTTAACAGTAAGGATATAAGGCTCATGCTGACAATTATCAGGTCAACATGACGGGTTGGACCGCTGTAGAAAATGAACTGAGTTATGGTTGCAAGTGCTAATGAAATTGGTATTAAAACGAGTCGGATGCGCATTGTGCCTCCTTCCGATTGCATGATTTTTAACGCCTACAGATAATGAGCTTGGGGTCGCAAACATCGCGTGGGTCGAGGTAGTCACGCCAGTTTTCACAAACGACCGAAGGCTGGGACGTGCCAGCAGGGAGCGCACAGGGAATAGGATGTGGAAAGGCCTGTGCCGATGGGGTGAGGCCGATGAGGGAAAGAGAGCCGGCTAGAAACGCTAGGCTAATGATTTTTTTAGACATGTCTATATTTTTCCACAGATAAAAGTGATGTTCAATACTTTTTGTGGTTTGATAGATGTCCTCTGGGTGCGACTAGGTCCAGGGGTTCACATAGGTCTTACCCGGAATCGGCGGAATCTCGGGGGCAACCGTACGCAGCGGGGTCTTCTTGAGCTCTTCCAGCTTGGCCTCGTAGGCATCCCGTAACTCCCCGCCATCCTGCCCATCGGTAGGGGAGGGGGTGGCGGCGTCCTCGCTATCAAGATCATCGAACATGGAACCAGACCAGCGAGCCCGCGGGCCCTTAGCTGCCTGCTCCGCCGCGGCCTGCTGCTCCTTGGCTTCGGTCTCTGCCTCAAGGGCGGCCTCAAAATCTTCGGCGGGGTCGGCGGCCTCGGCGCGGGTGCCCTCACTGATAATGCGGCGGCCCTCAAGGGCACGGCCCAGGGTGATTTCGTCGGCGTATTCCAGGTCGCCACCCACCGGCAGACCCGACGCCAGGCGCGACACGCGAATACCGATGGGCACCAGCAGGCGCGAGAGGTAGGTGGCAGTAGCCTCACCCTCAAGGTTGGGATCCATGGCGAGAATCAGCTCGGTGATGCGCTCATCCGACAGACGGGCCACCAGCTCACGGATGCGCAACTGCTCCGGCCCGATACCGGCCATAGGGTTAATGGACCCGCCCAGCACATGGTAGCGGCCGGTAAAAGAGCGGGTGCGCTCAACGGCCACCACGTCCTTGGATTCCTCCACCACGCAGAGCACCGCCGGGTCGCGCTGCTCGTCGCGGCAGATAGCGCAGAGCTTGGTTTCAGAGACGTTGCCGCAGATCTCGCAGAAGCTCACGGTCTTTTTCACACGCGCGATGGCATCGGTGAGATTGGCCATCTCAGAGCTTTCCGCATTCAAAATGTAGAAGGCGATACGCTGGGCTGACTTGGGGCCCACACCGGGCAACCTACCCAGCTCGTCGATCAGGTTCTGGACGGCACTTTCGTACACAAAAACTCCTTACTAGACCTGATGAAGGGGCTGTTCATCAATGACTTTGCCGCCCAAAATCTTTTCAACGGCCCGCTGGCCAATCAGCACGGACGACTCAAGGGCGGCGTCGTCATCGCTGGGGGTGAAGTCCTCGGGAGCTTCCACCGGAGTGGGGGCCTTGGCCTGCTGGACGGCCCGCTGGCCGGCCGCAATCTGGGCGGCGTGGCGCTCTCGGAAGGAGAGCTTCTTACCGTCGGGCTGTTGAGTGGTAACCTGCTCGGCGGCTGTCTGCGGGGCACGAGCGGCAGCAGGTGCCGGTGTCTGAGCGGTTGACTGAACAGCTGGTTGAGCCGGGGCTTCCTGCGAAGACTCTGCCTTAAGGTAGCCGACCCCGGCGACGTACTCGGGCTCGTCCTCGGGGGCATCGTCAAAGTACCCACCGTCGTAGTCCGCGTACTCGTAGGCTACCGGGGCTTGGTTGGAGGCTGGTGTCTGGCTCGGGGCCTGAGCCGGTGCATGTTCCTGCTGTTGAGCCTGGGGCGCGGCGCTGCTCTCGCCCTTGGCCTCTTCTTGGAGGGCGGCGTTGTCGGCGTCCTTATGCCCCTGCTCGGCCAGGCCCTCACTCGTGGGGACGGGTTCAAGAGAAACCGCGTGCGGGCTATCCTCGTGGGGTACCTGGGAGGTGG
Organism: Rothia sp. SD9660Na; assembly: GCF_030064065.1. Classification (NCBI taxonomy): domain Bacteria; kingdom Bacillati; phylum Actinomycetota; class Actinomycetes; order Micrococcales; family Micrococcaceae; genus Rothia; species Rothia sp. SD9660Na. The sequence continues at coordinate 2,108,367 of NZ_CP125946.1, read as the reverse complement.
GATCGGCGTCCTCTGGCTCCTGGGCGGTGTCGCGCGCCAGGGCAATATTCTGCTGTTCCTGGGGGCCGCGGGAGGGGTGCTGGGCCTTGGCGATCTCAACGGGGTTGGCCTCACCCTCAATCACGCGCAGACGCGGGGCTGATGGAGCTTGCGCCTCGGGGACCTCGGCCGCATCGCCACTGGGGATAGCTGCTACCGACCAGGAGGTGACGGGGTTGTTCCAGTCATCGGGGCTCCAGGATGGAGGCTCCGGTGAGCGGGGCTGGCCGTGCGCTGCCCATGCCTGGTCGCCACCGCGCGGGCCCTCAGCGACATCGGCAGCGGGCTGCCTGCTCGCAGCCTGGGGCGCGGGAGCCTGAGACGCGGGGGCGGGGTTTCCGTTTGATGGGCCTGCCCCACCGGGGCCGCCGGGACGTCCGCCACTAGGGCGCCCACCGCCGGAGGTATCGCCGCCGTCACCGGGCTTCTTAATTTCGCCGCGCAACTGTACCTGCAGACCCAGAACCTGGAAGAGGGCCTGCTGAAGCTGGGGCAGGTACTCCTTGACGGCCTTAAGTACGGGTAGCTCGGCCCGCAGGAAGAGGGCCCCGTTTTCAAACTTGGACGGCTCACACAGGGCAAACTGGGCCCGGGCAAAGGGGGCAGGCACCTTGGCCACTACATCGGCCCAGGAGTTCGCCACCATATCGACCGTGTTTTCACCGGGCACCGGACGCGCTGGGCTCTGAGGCGCGGACGCCTGCTGCCCGGCCTGGACGGGCTGGGCGCTCTGAGGAGATTGGGCAGACTGCTGGGGCCCACCGAGTGGCGGAACACCCCGGCCTGCTAGCGGGGCACCGCTCAAGGGAGCGCCCGCTAAAGGAGCCCCAGCCAAAGGGGCACCGGACGTACCGGGCGTACCGGCTAGAGGCGCGCCGCCCGACTGGGCAGGAGCCTGAGTTTGCTGAACGGGCTGTCTAGGCTGGTCTTGACGTTGGGGCTGAGCTTGCTGCTGAGACTGAGCCTGCTGAGCAGGGGCTTGACTTTCGACGCCACCCTGCTGGGCTAGCTGCTGCCGGGCGCGCGCCAGGGGGCTGGCTGCGTCCGCACCGGTGCCGGTGGAACCCTCCTGTCCAGAACCGCCACCGGTGGGTGCAGGGAACTGACCCGAGGCCAGCCTGCGCTCAAGCCGATCCAGGCGGGCCGCTAGGTTGCCAACCCCCTGCTCCCCGGCAGCCAGCAGAATACGGGCGCACAGAAGTTCCAGGTGAAGCTGGGGGTTCATAGCCCCGCTCATCTCATTGAGAGCCTCGTTGGTGACGTCCGCCGCCCGCGACAGCTCCGCTGAACCCAGCTGCTCAGCCTGAGCCCTCATACGGTCGAGCTGGTCAGCGGCTAGGCCGCGCAGAATCGAACCCGCCGAATCGGGCACGGCCTTCACGATAATGAGGTCGCGGAAGCGTTCGAGTAGGTCCTCGACAAAGCGGCGGGGATCCTGACCGGTCTGAATCACCCTATCGACCGAGGCGAAAACCTCGGCGGCAGAACTAGAAGCAAAAGCATCGACAACCTCGTCGAGCAGCTCACCGTGGGTAAAGCCCAGCAGGGCAACGGCCAGGTCGTAGGAGATGCCCTGCTCATCAGAGGCACCGGCCATGAGCTGGTCAAGGATAGAGAGCGAGTCACGCACCGAACCGCCACCGGCGCGAACCACCAGCGGCAGCACACCATCGGCAACCTTAACACCCTCTTCGGAGCAGAGCTTAGCCAGGTAGTCCCCCAGAATCTGCGGGGGCACTAGGCGGAAGGGGTAGTGGTGGGTACGCGACCGAATAGTGCCCAGTACCTTGTTGGGCTCGGTGGTCGCAAAAATAAACTTAATGTGCGCCGGGGGCTCTTCCACGATCTTGAGCAGGGCGTTGAAGCCCTCGCGGGTGACCATGTGCGCCTCGTCGATAATGAAAATCTTGTAGCGGTCGCGCACCGGCGCAAAAGTAGCGCGTTCACGCAGGTCACGGGCGTGGTCCACACCGCCGTGGCTGGCGGCGTCCATCTCAATCACATCGAGGGAACCGCCGCCGTCGCGGGAAAGCTCCTTGCAGGACTCGCACACACCACAGGGAGTAGGCGTAGGGCCCTGGGCACAGTTGAGGCAGCGCGCCAAAATACGCGCCGACGTGGTCTTGCCACACCCGCGCGGCCCCGAGAACAGGTAGGCGTGGTTCACCCTGTTCTTCTCAAGGGCAGTCATGAGAGGTTCGGTGACATGCTCCTGCCCAATGACGTCGGCAAACGACTCAGGGCGATAACGGCGATACAGCGCAGTGCTCACAATAAACCTTCGGTTGAGTGCAGAAAAACTGAGCCCGGCCCAGGGAGAAAAGCAGAGAGAAAAAATCAGGCGCTCGCCGCCCCGGGTGTGCTGATTAACAGTGTAGTGGGGGTGGCTGACGTTTTAAGAACCGTGCGCGAAAGGCTTAAGCTGCTCCCGGCGTCCGCCCCGCTTTGTTCCAGTAGGGACCAGATTCCTCCCGAAATCCCTAACGCCCACACATACTATTGTGACTTTTCTGGTCCCTGGTGGGGGAGGGGGTAGAAATTGGGCAAAATAAAGACCCCCTACGCACCCGTCAGAGCCCAGATACCCTTGCTGCCTTCCGGCCCTGGGGGAGTTTTCCAAGATGACGCCACGTAAGGGGCTCCAACAACTGTACCCTAAGCCGCCACGAAAAACAAAGGGCGGGTAAAGCTGCTTTGCAGGCTCCGGCTATGTTTTGTGTGTCCCCGGTTTAGCGGTGCGGACGCCACGCCCCGCACGCACCCCCGATTTGCGCGGACGCCCGAGCATGGGGTATGATCGTATCTGTCCGCTTTCGTGAAGCTATGCAAATAGCTAAGCAACAGCCTGGAGGATTCGCCTAGCGGCCTATGGCGCACGCCTGGAACGCGTGTTGGGTTCACGCCCTCGGGGGTTCAAATCCCCCATCCTCCGCTGAAGCCGGTTTCATCGCCCACTTGATGAAACCGGCTTTTTCTATGCCCAGATTCTTTTGTATAGCCAGAATTTTGAGCAGTTTGCTGGAGATGTAGGCAGGCGCCCCGCACTCGCAGCGAAGCTGCTGGCTCGGCGGCTGGCGTGAATCGCTGGTGATGAGCACCGAGATTCCGAGCGCGCGAGGAAAATAAATCTCGGTGCGAATCTGGCGAGCTTGCGAGCTAGCTAGCGAACCAGGCGAGAGGGTCGGCAGCGAGCGCGAGTGCGGGGTGCCTTCTCTTGGCTAGTTCTCCAGTTCTAGCCCTGCACCCCGCGAGACAGCTTAGTCCAGTTGTACCAGCCGTAGACCGAGTTGGCGATAAAGCCCAGGTACATGGCCATAATGGCTATGTTGCCGCCGCCTTCTACGGTTGACCACAGGTAGATCTGTACGGCGTTCAGTACCAGCCAGCCGATCCACTGTTCGCGGAAGCGGTAGACCATCAGCACCTGCGAAATCAGGGCAATCACGGTGGTGAAGGCGTCAACGTAGGGCTGGTTGGATCCCCAACCGTTCAGTAGCACCCCGTAGCCCCACGATGCTGCGGCCAGGAGCGCCAGTACGCCCGCGATAGCGGGCAGGGTTAGGCGGCGGGTCTGCACATCAAGTGCGGTGCCCTCGGCGGCACTAGCCAGGGCGTACGCCCCGCCCCCACCGGCGTCCGCACCCCTAGTTCCGGTACCGCTGGTCACGGCGCGGCTGCCGGTACGCTGCCCAGCCCCGTCAAAGGAAGCCCCGCTCAACTCGGGCCGGGTCTTGGCTGCCCGCATGTTCTTGCGCCACATGTAGAGGCCCCAGAACTGGGTGAGCACATAGAAGGCGGCAATAGTAATTTCGCCGATGAAGTAGGCCTGGTAGGCCAGAATCAGGTAGGGCACGTTCTGCACGATGCCGAAGAAGTAGTTCGACAGGCGCCCCTTGCCCACCAGAATCACGCAGACCATGCCCGCAAAGGCCGTGATGAAGCTCAGCCAGCCCTCAAAGGCTACGGTACTGACCACGACCTGCAGCAGAATCAGGGCCGGGAAGAAGACCTTCTCAAAGGGGGTGTAGCTGGTGAAGAGGTCGGTGTAGGTGGCCTTGGCAAGGCGGGCCAGGGGGTTGGCCGGTGCCTGGCCGGTGGTGGGTGCGCTCATGATGAATCTTTCGGGTGACGGGGGTAGGGGTTAGGGGAGGAGGCGTTCGATAGCGGCCTTGGCTTGCTCGTAGCGCTCGGCGTAGTCCGCGCCATTAAGTAGGATCAGGCGGTCAAGGAGGCCGGCTGCCTCAACTTCGGCCAGCATGATGCGGGAAATCTCGCCGAGGTAGTCATCGGAGTTATTGGTCTGGGAGCGGAAGCCGTCGAGGGTGTAGCCGGAGGCCCCCACCGGCGGGATAAAGAGAATCAGATCCCAGCGGGCCTTGGCAATCAGGGAATCAGCCAGGGGTAGCAGCTTGGCGTAGTCGCTCTCGCTCAGTTCGCTGGCGGGGTCGGCTGCGCTCATGGCGGCGTAGGCCTTGGTGACCATGGCGTCGGTGTCCATGAGGGTGAGCCCCCGGTTGCCGGGGTTGTCGATGGTTTCGCGGTTGAGGTTGAACTGGCCGGTCAGCACGTTCTGGTAGTCCAACAGGTCATAATCCTCATCGCGGATATTGGCCTCGACCTGGTAGACCCGCGCGTACTCGTAGGAGTAGGGGGCGTTATAGAGCTTGCCGAGATCCTCTACCAGGGTGGTTTTGCCGCCCGAGGCAGCCCCCATGACCAGGACGTTGCGGGTAAAGAAACGGCGGAAGGGCGGGGCGATAAGGTCCCAGTGGGCCAGCGGGTTTTCCCGGATGTCCGGTTCGGACGCCGGCAGCTGGCAGGGTGCCAGGCGGGCGGTAGGCTGCCCACCGGCGTCCTGATTTCCTGCCTGAAACCGGGAGATGTGCTCTTCGTCGAGCAGGTAGAGGCGGCGCTCAGCGCCCGCTGCCACGTGGGTAGCCCAGAAGCCATCCAGAGCTTGAGCCCAGGCTTCGGGGCTGATGAGATCGGTTTCATCGAGGGAATCAACAATGACGAGGGGGTCGTTCTTAAAGTGCTCAGACACATAGCGGTAGCGCTTGGTGTGCTTCATGCCCGCCTGCTCACCGGCGTCCTGCTGGGAACCGGCGACAATTACCAGGGTGCCGCCGGGGTTCTCTTTCTTAGCGCGCAGAATCTGGTCGATATGGCCGCGGTGCAGGGGAGCGAAGCTGCCCACCACAAGCCCCACGTGGGAGCCGGTGAGCTGTTTTTTGTAAAGCATGGTGTCCTTGGGCTGGGGCGGGCCGGTAGCCTGCGCATAGCCACGATTAAACACCCGAAGCACCACCAAAGCAAATAAGGTCAGTGTGACTCTAAGTAATAGAGTGTCACGAATATGACCGACGGCACTTTAGGGTTCTGGCGCGGCGCTTCTCGCTGCGACTCTGTCGGGTACTAGCCGCTTCTCGGCGTACAATAGAGCGCATGATTTTCAAAGGAGTCGGCGATACCCGCCCCTACCCAGACCACGGGCTCACTCAGCGCACCTGGGGCTCCATCGCCCCCTCCCAAGTCCGGCTAGACCGCCTCATCACCACCCAGAAAAACCTCAACCTCGAAACCCTCCTGGCCGAAGACTCCACCTTCTATGGGGACCTCTTCCCCCACGTCGTCCACTACCGGGGCGAACTCTACCTTGAAGACGGCGTCCACCGTGCCCTGCGTACCGCCCTGCAACGCCGCGCCGTCATGTATGCCCGCGTGCTCGACCTGGATGCCCTAGCCCCCTCGCTTCTGGGGACGGGACATTAGGACGCTGCGACCAGGTGCAGCTCCGGGGTGCCGTCCAGACGTACGGGGCGTCCGCTCTCATCAAAACGAGCCCCCAGGCCCATCTGAATAAAGCGAATGGTGCTCTCAATGTGGCGCTCGCGGGCTTCAATGCTGCTGGCCTCGTCGGTGCGGTCGGCGCTCGATGAGAGGGAGCCATGCACCAGCTGAGCCAGCTCACGGATATCATTCTCGGGCAGGTAGCCACGCTCAATCGCCGCAGAAAGAATCCCCGCCAGGACCATCTGCAGTTCACGCACATGGTCACCCAGCTTGGCAAAAGCCTCGGGGGAGAGGACTGACCGCATAGCGGGGCCGGGGGGCATGTGGCGGCGGGAAAGGTCTTCAATCTGTAGGCGCACGTAGACAGCCAGCTGGTCGATGGGGTTCTCAACCCCTGCCAGGGCCTCACGGAGTTCGGTGAGGAAGCGCTCGGTCTCATCGAGGGCGTAGGCAATGAGAAGTTCACCCATGTCAGCAAAGTAGTTGTACACCGCGGTGCGGCCGATGCCAGCGGTTTTGGCCACGTGGGTCATGGTGAGTCCGGGCAGGCCGCGCTCGTAGAGTAGGCGACCGAAAGAGTCGAGGATGGCGCGTTTGGTGTTCTCGCGTTGAGCGGCATTGGTGGCGGCAGTAATTCGAGGCATAATGACACCCTATCGCTATCTGTCACTAAAACCTATTTTTTGCCACAAAACCCAGCAAACTGTCAGCAAAACCTTCTACCAACTCACCCGCGGACGCCCCCTGCTCCCCATCGCACACCCGGCGGCTCGTGCGACGCCGCCCAAAAGTCGGTAAGCTAGTAGGCGCCCAGGTGGCAGGTGGGCACCTTTCAAACCGATACTCAACCCAGGGGATAACTGTGTCTACACCCACCAGCAGCTCACCGGCGTCCGCCCAGCCCACCACCGCCGATACCGGCTTTGCCCGCCCCACCCGCACCTACTACGACCTGCTACTGGCAGCCACCTGCGTGGTCTTTATTCTCTCTAATATCGGGGCTACCAAGGGCGTCACCTTCGGGTCAATCATCACCGACGGCGGTTTCTTCCTCTTCCCCCTGGCTTACGTGCTGGGCGATGTGGTCAGCGAAATTTACGGCTTTAAACTAGCTCGCCGCGCCATTATCACCAGCTTCGTTGCCGCTGCTGCTGCCGCCGCTAGCTTCTGGGTACTCATTGCCTTGCCCGCCGCCGACTTCTACGAGGGGCAGGCCGCCCTTGAAACTGTCCTTGGCCCCGTGCCCCAGATTCTGGCAGGCTCCCTGCTGGGCTTCCTGGCGGGCCAGCTACTGAACTCCTGGGTGCTAGTGAAGCTCAAGGCAGCAACCGGCGGCCGCCATCTCTGGGGTCGACTCATGGGCTCCACCCTGGTCGGCGAGCTAGCTGACACCCTCATCTTCTGCACTATCGCCGCCCCCATTATTGGAATTACAACTTTCGGTGACTTCCTCAACTACGTCATCGTGGGCTACATCTACAAGTGCGCCGTTGAGTTCCTCCTGCTGCCCATCACCTACCCCGTTATCGGCTGGTTCAAGCGCAAGGAGCCTACCTACAGCCCTGCCCGCTAAAGCGAGTGCTGCGCACAGCCCGCCAAATGCCCTGCACCTGCCACCAAGAGGGTGATGTGTCTCTCACTGCATAATGGTGAGCCCTGAAGACCGGTTTTCCATCAGAAAACTTGTGTAAACTTTCGGTTCATTGCATACACCATACTCTCTTGAAAGGGAGGGCGCCCGTGGCATCAACCACCACCGGCCAGCAGGAGGGCGGCAACCTCAGCCGCGCCCTCTCCCACGGCCAGCTCACCATGATTGCGCTCGGCCTCGCCGTGGGCACCGGCCTCTTTTTGGGCTCCGGCGCAGCTATCTCTATTGCGGGCCCGGCCGTCATCGTCTCCTACGCCATCGGCTCACTGATCGCCGCTATTATCGGCGCCTGCGCCGGTGAAATGGCCGTGCGCTACCCCGTGCGCGGCGGCTTCGGCACCATCGCCGGTAAATTCCTCAGCCCCTACGCGGGCTACCTGACCCGCTGGGCCTACTGGATGACCACCGTAACCTTAGCCGGTGCCGAGGTTGTAGCTGTCGGCGCCTACATGGCCTACTGGTACCCCAACGTACCCCTCTGGATCTGGGTACTCATCGCGGGCGGCGCGATCTTCGTGCTCAACCTGACCAGCGTCAAGTCCTTCGGCGTGGTGGAATTTTTCCTGTCCTCTATCAAGGTGAGTGCGGTCGTCCTCTTCATCATCTTCGGCCTTGCCCTGGTCTTCTTCGGCCTGCCCGGCCAGGACGCCACCGGCGTCTCCAACCTCACCGCCCACGGCGGCTTCATGCCCAACGGTCTCTCCTCTATCTGGATTGCCCTTGCCGTGGTCATGTTCTCCTTCGGCGGTATCGAGCTCATCTCCATCTCCGCAGCAGAAGCTAAGGACCCGGTACGTTCCGTGCGCTCCTCAGCGAAGGCTATGATGTGGCGCCTGGCTACCTTCTACGTACTCTCCCTCTTCATCGTGGTCGCCATCATCCCC